>NZ_JBFRER010000006.1:0-147944 GCF_052114405.1 Streptomyces sp. M-16
CTGCCGCCTCAAAGGCGACGGAGTGCACCAAGCCATGCTCGGCATCGCCCGCCTGCACAACCTCGCCCTCGCCGGATAAGCCAGCGGATCGCACCGCGACCGACCCTGCCCAGGGCGACTCAAAGATCATTTACGGGACAAGTCTTAGCAGCGGTTGGTCTCGATGGCGTGTGAGGAAGTCCCCTGGCATTCCCCGATGGTCCGAATCGGCCCGGACGGCGGGGTTTTGTGTCGTGCGCAGGGTTGATGTCAGTGGGATGCGCAGGGTTATGACAGTGGTGGCGCAGAGTTCGTGTCAGTGGGTGTTGGCGGCTCGGGGAGCATCCGCAGGCTGTAGAGCACGTTGTCGTGAAAGCGGTCGATGATGTTGCCGCGGGTGACCATGTCGGCGGCGGCCAGGTCTTCGAGGGCCTGTCGCTGGGCGGCGTCGTTGGTGTCGATTCCGCCGTCGACCCAGACGCGGAGGAGGACCTCGGCCTCGGCTGGCTGGATGGGGCCTCGGATGTCGGGGCGGGGGTTCTTCCGTCCGGTGAGGGCGTCGACCTGGTGCGGGGCGAGGACGTCAAGGCGTGGGGTGACGGTGTACGCGTCGGGCGGGACGTGCCGTAGGGCGAGCACGCCGCCGGTGTCGGGGTGAGCGCGGGCGTGGTCGAGGGCGGAGCCGAGCCGGTGGCTGGTCCAGGACAGGGCGAGCGCGAGCACGTCGGCGGTGAGAGGGCCGTCCGCGTACGCGAGCGCGGTGATGACGGTGAGGGCGTCGTTGTCGGCGCCGGCCGGACGGCGGTCGACGACCTGGCGGTGGCGGGGCCGCTCGAAGAGTTCGTCGGAGCCGGGCATCAAGTCGGCCGGGTTCATGTCGAGGTGGCGGGCGAGTTCGAGCAGGACGCGAACGGGCAGGTCGGGGAGTTCGTCAAGGTCGACCTGGTGCTCGTGGACGCCGAGGAGGTCGGCGAGCTGCCAGCCGGTCATCCCAGCGGCCAGGAGGCGCCGTTTGATGACGTAGGAGGTCTGGACGCTGTCCCGGCGCCGCCCAGGGCCCTCGCGTTTGGTGACGCGGGGCCAGGGGGTGGACCACTGGCGCCTGCTCACAGGCGGCTGCGTAGGTCGTCGCTGAGGGCGGTGAGGTCGAGACCCCGGTAGTGCATCCATCCTGCGGCTTGGGCGTCGCGGGCGGTCTCGTCGCCGTGGCGGCAGTGGGAGCGGTGGAGCCAGGCCGGGTTGAAGTGGATGCGGTGGCAGGTCCGGATGATCGCTTCGCGCAGGTGGGGCTCGGGGCTCTTGTTGCCGGGGTGCTTGTCGTGGAGGAAGAGGGGGTCGGTGTCGGTGGCGCCCTGGCTTCGACGGTAGGCAAGGTGGGCGGCGACGAGCGAGGCGGCGTGCCCGGGCAGGAGTACGGGGCTGGCGGCCTGGAGGTGGAGGACGTCCAGCGCGGTGAGGCCGGGAGCGAAGCGGTGGGGTTTCCATTTCCAGGGAGCGGTGAGGAAGCGGGTCTCTTCGGCGAGGTGCGGGTTGCCTGCCGGCGGGAGATGAAGGGTGCTGCCGTCGGGGGCGGTATTGCCGCAGGTGATCAGGCCGAAGCCGGTGGGCCCATGGGAGAGGTGGATGGACAGGGCGGTCGCGGCGGCGGCCTCGGGGGTGGCGGCGGTGCGGAGCTTGTCGCAGGTGCGCGGGGTGAGGTGGCTGAGCAGGCGGGTGGTGGGGGCAGCGCCGAGGGTTTCCATCTGCCAGCGCAGGAGGTAGCCGCGCAGGAAGAGGGCGACCTGGACGGCGCGGAGGCGGACGAGTGCGTGGGCCTGGTCGGGGGCGGGGCCGAGGCGGTGGTCGCGCAGGTAGAAGGTGAGGCGGGCGCCGAGGGCACGGGTGTGCCCGGGGCTGCCGGGTGTCCAGGTGTGGCCGGCCAGGCCGCGGCGGGTCAGCCACTGGTCGGCGAGGTGGAGTTCGTGGTCGTAGGCGTCGCGGACGGCGGTGAAGGTGTTGCCGGGCAGCTTGAAGCGGCAGTGCGCGAGGAAGACGGGGAAGTCCTGCATCGGCAGGACGGGGCCGTTCCCTTCGGCCCACGAGGTCTTGGTCTCGGCGCGCAGGCCGCGGTTGAGGGTGTGAAGGGGTGGTGGGAGTTCGCGGACGAAGGTGGCCAGGTCGATCGCCTCGAAGCGGTACCCGGCGTCGAGGAATGCCCGCAGGGGTGGTGCGACGTATGCGTTGTCTTCGGTGACGGGCCAGATGAGCCAGACCGTGGCGGCGGTGCGGGCACCGAGTTCGGCGAGAAGGTCGAGGGCGCCGTCAGGGAGTCGGTGGCCGCGGTCGATGACGATGTGGCGGACTTGGTCGGTGGACAGCCATGCGGCGGCCTGGCGCCAGGCGTCGGGGGTGGAGGTGCGGTCGGCGAGCAGGGTGGTGGGGCTGCGGCCGGTGGCGGTAAGGATGTCGAGGGCGAGGTCGCTGGTGCGGCCGCCGGGGGTGGGGCGGACGACGAGCCGGCCGGGGCCTTCGATGGCGGCCAGGCGGGGGATGACGCGGTGGTCGTCGTCCTGATTGTGGACGAACACGAGCCGGGGCCCGGCGACCCGGGCACGGTTGAGGCCTCCGGCGGGGCCCTCGGTGACGGTGGTGTCAGGCATATACGCCGCCGCCGAAGAGGGTGAGGGCGTTGTCGATGACCTCGATGTCGATGCGGTCCCGGCCGGCTGCCCGGCACAGTCCGGCGGCGGTGTGGGTGAAGGCGGCCCAGTCGCGCATGGTGCCCTGTCCGTACAGCTCGTCGATCTGCCGCAGCAGGGCGTCGTCCGCGCCGGCGTAAATGGGGTGGTAGTCCCGCATGAGGGCGGGGATCTCGTCCGCGGTCAGGGGGCGGAAGGGCAGACGGCGGAAGACGCGGGAGCGGAGCATCGGTTCGCGGGAGAGGACCTCCCAGCAGCCGTCACCGCCGACGTAGAGCAGGGCGAACCTCGTCTTCGGCTCGTCGTGCAGGTGCCGCAGCAGTTCGATGCAGTCGCTGTTGAGGCGCTGGGCCTCGTCGACGACGACCAGGCGCTTGGGGTGGGAGAGCAGATCCAGCAAGCGGTTGGTGATGTGGAACCGGTTGCGGGACTTGGGGGCGACGGTGCCAGTGAGCGCGGCCAGGAGGTGGTCGGCGACCAGGCGCATGGTCGGACGGGCAGTGAAGGACAGCGCGCACACCGCAGGGCCACCGCGACGGGCCTGGTCTTCCAGAGCGGCCTCGACCGCGTACGTCTTGCCGGTGCCGGCCGGGCCGTGGATGACACCGGTGGCGTTGTTCAGGACGAGGTCGTCCACGACGCGGTGCGCGAGCTGGAAGGTGCCGGTCGGCAGCGTCGCGGCGCCGGTCAGGTCGGCGAAGTGCCGGGGCATTCAGCTCTCCTCGTTCTTGGTGATCGGGGTGATGCCGAGCAGGGAGGTGGAGGAGCGGGCGCGCAGGGCCGCGTCCAGGGCCTGGCGGGAGGAGCCGCGGCCGACCTTGTCCGGGACGAGCCGGGACTCCGTGGCCGGGGTGCCGTCGCCGGTCATCGGCGCGAGCTCGCGGCGGGCCCGGCGGGACGCCCGGCGGCGTTCGCGGCCCAGGCGCGCGGCCTCGTCGCGCTGCTGGACGCGGAAGGCTTCGGTCTGCTCGGCGGTAAGCTGCCCGGTCGGCAGCGCGGTACACAGATGCTTGCCGCCCAGGTAGACCTCGATGGTCCGGTCGTCGTGCGGCATGTAGCGAATCTGAACGACCTGGCCGACCCGGCCACAGATCTCGGGCGCGATGTAGGAGAGGCCGCCCCGGCGGATGCCGTCCTTGCCGATGGTGCGTTCCTCGCCGGCCAACAGAAGGTGGCGCAGCTTGTCCGCGTCGATCCGGTGCAGGGGCGCCTCGTCCTCCTGCCACGCCGCCAGCGGGGTGCGCCCGTCGAGCATCCGGTGCGGGCGATCAGTGTTGTACCAGCGCACCCACAGGGCGAGCCGCTCCACGAAGTCGTCAAGGAGCATGGGGCCGCCCGTCTTCTCGGCAGCGCGCTTGGCGGCCGGGCTGTCGCCGACCGGTCCGTACAGGCGGCCTGCGGCGTCGCGGGGGCCACCGGTGAAGCCGGGCATCAGGGAGATGAGGGTCTGCTCGATGGTCAGATTGACCCGCTCGACCTTGCCCTTGCGGTGCGGGGTGAACGCCGGGAGGCGGTGGACGGTGACGCACAGCGCGGCCATCACGTCCTTGATGGTGGCGGCGGCGAACTCCAGGCCGCGGTCGATCCGTACGCGGGCGGGCACCGCGCCGAACGGCGAGAGGGCGGGGTCGTGGACCAGGGCCATGCGCATCGCGGTCAGGACCGTGCCCGCGTGCGGGCCGACCGCGAGGGACCAGCCCAGCAGGGCCCGGGTGCCATCGTCGACGATCGTCGTCATCCACGGGGAGATCGGCTTGCCCTTGGGCGGGTGCACGAGGATCGGCAGCTGCTTGTGGTCCATCTCCCAGACCCAGCCCCGGACCTCGTCCGGGCGCCGCAGATACACCGACTTCGCGCGGCGCCCGGACTCGCCAACCTTCCAGGCGGCGCGCTCGGCCGGGGTGAGCTCGCGGGCGAAGGCGACCTGCATCGTGCGCAGCGCGACGGGGGCGGCGTCCGCCCAGCCCTCGCGCAGGAAGTCGGGGACCGGGGCGCCGGCGGTGGTCCCGTCCCCGTCGACCACGGCCTGGCGGGCGCGGTGCACCGCGGCGACGTTCCCCCGGTACAGGGCGTACGCCTCCCGGTCGGTCTCGCTGAGCATGTACGGCTCGGGCCCGCGGTGTTCGGGGACGCGGGCGCCGGCGGACAGCCACCGCCACACCGTGCGCTCGCTGACGCCCAGGCCCTCGGAGGCCAGCCGCACGTGCGCGGCCGACAGCTGCTCGGCGTCGCGCAGCTGGATCAGCCGGACCACCGCCGCGGCACGCTTCGACTCGTCCGCCCCCTCCATGACCGGAAGTCTCCGGCAGCGTCCTGAAACGTGATCGGGACATCCGCCCCGTTCGTCCGTACGAGTGAACGAGGGGTGATCGGCGGGCAGTAGCCCCGGGTCCGTCCACGCTGATCACGACGGGCGCGCGGTCCGGGCGCAGATCCCTACGGCCATCGTTTGCCCGTGCGTCCCGGAATCGACCGATTCCGGGACGGGCGTCCAAGACGGCACCCGGCGGCGGGAACCCGTCCCGAAAGGCGTCCCGAAACTCTGGGCAGCCACGGCGAACCGGGATGCGTTTTCGGGACGGGCCGCTTCGCGCGGCCAGACGGGAGGGGAACGCATGAACGGCGACCTGGACGAGATCGCCCGCGCAGAGCTCGTCGAGCGAGAGCCGTGCCCGCGCTGCGGGGCACCGACCGGATCGGCGTGCCGGGCGAACTCCGGCGTCGTCGCCGTCGACTACCACACCGGCCGCTACGGCAAGATCCCCGCACTGAAGTCCGGGCCCGCGATCCGCATCCCCGCCGCGCGCGGACCCGGTCGGCCGTGGCAGCCCGGCCCCGAACCCGACCTCGGCGTCGGGCTCGCGCGGTCCGGCGACCGCATCGGGTACGCCCGTGTCTCCAGCAAGGGCCAGGACCTCGGCGGACAGGTCCGCCTCCTCAAGGGAGCCGGATGCGTCCGCATCTACGTCGAGAAGATCGGCACCCGGGAGAAGATCCGTCCCGAGTACAACGCGGCCCTCGCCGACCTCCGCCCGGCCGACACCCTCACCGTCACGATGCTCGACCGGCTCGGCCGCAACATGGTCGAGCTGATCACCTCCGCGCAGGACCTGGCCGAGCGCGACCACCGCCTGGAGATCCTCAGCGGCCCGCTGTCCGGCATCTACGACCCGCAGGGCGCCGGCAAGGTGCTGTTCGTTGTCTTCGCCGCGATGGCCGAGGTCGAGCGGGAGTTCATCCACGAACGGACACTGATCGGCCTGGACACCGCCGCAGCAAACGGCAACCACGGCGGACGCCCGCCGGCGATCGACGGCGACATGCTCGCCGTCGCACTCCGGCGCCGCGACGCGAAGGAGTCGGTCACCGCCATCGCCGCGCACCTCGGCATCGGCCGCTCCACCCTGTACCGCACCCTCGCCGCGTACGACGAAGCCACCGCCACCACGGCCGACCACACCCGCCAGGGCGTCAACACCTGAAGATGGCGCTGTCCTCTCCGGGTGCGATGGAGAAGCCGTCGATGCCGAGTTCGTGGCACTCCGACGTGCCGACCGAAAGGCGAGTCACCAGTTCCATTCCGTCTCCAGTGGCTGTTTCGTGAAGGCAATGACTGCGTTCTTGAGGTCGATTCGGCGAGGTCCAGGCATCGGACCGAGCACGCACACGGGCACCCCCTTGCGCTGATTGGGGTCCGTTGGGTCGCCTTCCATGTGCTGTCCGGCGGTGCGGTACAAGACCAGAGGCGGATCTCCGAGCTTCGGCATGTGCGGCCGGATGTGAAGTGCGAGGAGACTGTGGCCCCAGACTTCAGATTCGGTGTGGCGGACGCTGATCTGTTCGATCTCTGTCCACGGGATGTACTGCTCCCCGGAGTCGTCGCTGGTGGTGACGCCGTCCTGGTCGATGCGCAGTGTTCTGGGCTTCATATTTTTCCTCAGGTCCCGGCGACCTCTCCACTTCTCGAAGCTTGGGAGGCCGGAAACCGCAAGCCCCACCGCCAGAGCGATGCCGGATGCCGCGCCGCCCGATTGAGTCGCCGAGACGACCAACAGGAAGAGGCCGAGCCCGTAACAGATGACCCATCCGACCCAGGACTCGTGGTACTCGCTGAACTCCTCAGGGTCCTCGTCGCCGGTCCATGACTGCTCGAAGCCCCTCGCGCGGAGTGCGGCCTCGGTGACGGGCTCCTCGGGCGGCGTCTTCTCCCAGCTCTCCGGGGGCTTGTGCGTCTTGGGCTTGCTCGTCGTCCTGGGGGCGCGCAGGAGGGCGCGTGCTTCGGCCACGGTTGGTCGCGCGTTGGGGTCTTTGGCGAGGAGTGTCTGGATGAGCGCGGTGAGTCTTCCCGCTCGGCGCAGGGGCGGGGGATCGTCCATGACCACCGCTGCCAGGGTGGCTGTGGGCGAGTCGCGGAGGAAGGGAGAGACGCCTTCGACAGTGCGGTACAGGGTGACACCGAGGGAGAACAGGTCGCTGGCGGGGGTTCCGATGACGCCGTTGAGGCGTTCGGGGGCGATGTACTCCAGGGAGCCGATGACCGAGCCGTCAGTGGTGAGCCGGGTGTCTACCTGGTAGGTGGCGATGCCGAAGTCGGTCAGCAGGACCCGCCCGTCGGCGGCGAGCATGACGTTCGCGGGTTTGACGTCTCGGTGAACGACGTTGGCGCTGTGGGCCGCGTCCAGGGCCTTGAGGAGAATGTCGGCGATCTCGGCAGTTTTGGTCATCGAGAGCGGGCCCTGGGTGTTCAGCCGTTCCTCCAGCGAGGACCCGTCGATCAGCTCCATGACGATCCAGGGCCTGCCGTCGGCGGTGACTACGTCGTAGACGGGAACGATGCCCGCATGATGACGGAGCCGGGCGGCGTTGCGGGCCTCTCGCTCGGCGTACATGAGGCGCCTGGCCTGCTCATCTGGGTCGGCGGCGAAGGGGAGAAGGACTTCCTTGACGACCACATCGGCCCTCAGCACCTCGTCGTGGGCCTTCCACACCCGGCCGAAACCACCCTCGGCGATCGGGTGTATGAGCCGGTAGCGGTCGGCGATCATCCTCTGCGCTTCGTCCACGCTTCAGTCCTGGCCCGGGCATGGGCGGCGGGTGGCACGGGTGATCTTCTCTTGCCCCTGATCTGGAGACAGCGGCATGAGGGTGGCGATGGGCCGCCCGTGATCGGTGAGGATCAAGGGCTCTCGGGTAGCAGCGACGCGCCGGGCGAGGTCTCCGAGGATCGGCCGCGCCTCTGTGATCGATAAGGCTTCAGACATGAACGTAGTTTGACGAAGTTTCAGGTAGTGCGTAAGGGCCGAACGCAACCAGGACGGCTGTGTCCGGCACGGCGGCCGCTACGCCGGGCGGAGGCTCGCAAGCTGAGCCGTCTCGTCCCACTCATGCCTTTCGCAGTGAGTGACCCGTCCGCCCCGGGGGCTGGCGCAAGGGCAATGCCACGAAGACAACGCAGCGGGGAGAAGAGGGTCACCGACAACTCCCTGCGCCTCACTGACATCTACTCTGCGCACGACACTTTGAAGGCAAAGGTTGCGACGTGCACGTCAACACTGCGACAGGGCTTGCGACGTGCAGCGTTACCTTGCGACAAGTGGTCTCGTTGGGTCCACGTGGTCCAAGAACTTCGTGCTCTACCTGGTGGCGTGCTGGTCCCTCCAGCAGCCGGATTCGAGGTCGGCTACCTCGACCCGGGTGGGTCTGAGATGCGCCGTCCGCTGGCCGATGCGTGGGCGGTGCGGTTCGAGGCTGCGGCGCCGGTACGCGAGTTTCACTCGTACCGCGGGCAGCGGCACCTGCCCGGCCGCTGGTGGTCGTCGACCGTGGGCGGGCACATCGGGTACGAGTCCTGGCTGGAGCGCGACCACCTGATGCTGCTGGATTTCGACCCGTCGGTGGTCGGGATCTCCTCGCAGCCGTTCTGGCTGTTCTGGACCTCGGACAAAGGCAAGGGCGTCTCGCATGCGCCGGACTACTTCGCTCGGCGGGACGACGGGTCGGCGCTCGTGGTGGACTGTCGGCCGGCTGACCGCCGCAAGCCGAGGGACTGGGTGAAGTTCGACGCGACACGGTGGGCCTGTGACCAGTTGGAGTGGGAGTTCCGGCTCGTTGGGGCGCCTGATCGAATCGTGGTGGCCAATGTCCGGTGGCTGGCCGGCTACCGGCACCCCCGGCACCTGGTGGAGCCGTGGGCCACTGAGCTTCGGAAGGCGTTCGCCGAGCCCCGTCCGTTGATGGACGGCGCCCGCTCGGCTGGGGAGCCGATCGCGTTGTTGCCCGTGCTGTTCCATCTGCTCTGGTGGCAGGAGCTGATGGTCGACATGTCGGTGCCGCTGCACGCCGCCTCCGTCGTATCGCCGGGAGTGCAGTGATGGGCGGCGAACGCACGGCAGTCCTGCGGACGGGCGACTGGGTGACCTTCGACGACGGCGACCATCAGGTGGTGGCCCTGGCTGGCACGTCGGTGCGGCTGCGCTCGCAAAGCGGAACGGAGACCGTGGTTCTGGCGTCCTACCTGATGGCTTCCCCGGACTTCAGCGTCACGGGGACCGAGCCACTGCCGGAGGTGGAACCGTTCGGCCTGCTCAGCGCCGTTCCAGAGTCGGCGCTGGACGCGGCCCGGCGATGGGAACGCCATGTTGTGGAGGTCGAGACCGGTCTGCCTCCCGGTGCCGAGCCGGGTTCAGTTCCGCGGCCCGAGTACGATCCTGCGTCGCGTTCGGTGGTGGAGCGGGATGCGGCGAAGGCCGCAGAACTTGGCGTGGGTATCCGCACGATCCAGAGCAGGCGTTACGCCTACGCGCGGCAGGGACTTTGGGGGCTGGTCGACCAACGGACCGCGCGCGTCTCGGAGGCCACGGGCCGTGCGGACGCCCGGTTGGTGGCTGCGATCGAGGAGGCCGTCGCCGGGGAGACCCACACCTCGACGGGGACCCGGTCGCGGTTGATCCGCCGGGTGGTGAAGGCGGTAGAGGCCGCTCACGGGCCGGGGGTGGTGCCGATGCCGAGTCAGCGCACGCTCTACAAGCTCGTCGATGCCCTATCGACCGGCCGCCACACCTTCGGTTCGGCGGTCACGCGGCGCCAGACGGCGAACAGGCCGCAGGGCCCGTTCACACCGACGTTCGCGGCCCGGCCTGGCGAACAAGTACAGATCGATTCCACACCGCTGGACGTGATGGTGGTGCTGGATTCCGGGCTGACGATTCGAGCGGATCTGACGATCGCGGTTGACGTCGCCACCCGCAGTATCTGCGCGGCCGTGCTGCGGCCGGTGGGCACGAAGGCGGTGGATGCCGCCTTGCTGCTCGCGCGGATGCTGGTTCCCGAGCCGATGCGACCGGGCTGGTCGCAGTCGCTGCGGATGATGGCCTCGCGGATGCCGCACCAACACCTGTTGAACGTGGACGCACGGATGGATCAGGCGGCTGCGAAGCCGGTGATCGTGCCGGACACCGTCGTGATCGACGGTGGGAAGGTCTTCTTGTCCGACACCTTCACCAGGGCCTGCGACCGGTTGGGGATCTCCATCCAGCGGGCCCGGCCGCGCACGCCCACGGACAAGGCGATCGTGGAGGCCACGTTCTCGGCGATCAACACCCTGTTCTGTCAGCACCTCGCCGGCTACACGGGCCCGAACGTCTCGCGCCGAGGCGAGCGGGTCGAGGATCAGGCGGTTTGGACGGTCCCCGAACTTCAGGACCTGCTCGACGAGTGGGTGCTGGCCGGGTGGCAGATGCGGCCACACGATGCTCTGCGCGACCCGTTCAGGCCCAAGAAGGCCATGTCGCCGAACGACAAGTACGCCTCGCTGGTGGCGGCCGCCGGTTATCTGCCGCTGGTGCTGCGGGGCGAGGACTACCTGGAGCTACTGCCGGTGGCCTGGCGGGCGGTCAACGACTACGGAATCCGGATTGGCCACCGCACCTACGACAGCGCGGACCTGGGCCCCTGGCGCCGCCAGCACTCCGGGAACGCCACGAAGCGCGGGCTCTGGGAAGTGCACCACGATCCCTACGACCTGTCCCAGGTGTTCGTACGCACCCCGCAGGGCTGGATCACGGTCCCGTGGGTCCACCTGCCTCTGGTGAATGCGCCGTTCGCGGACTTCACCTGGCAGCACGCCCGCCGACTGGCCGCCCAGGCCGGGCTGGACGACACGCAGGAAGCAGCCGTCGCGCGGGTCCTGGACCAGCTCCTGACCCGGGCCGAGCACGGACCGGACACGCAGACAGCCCGGATCGCCGGCCGCACCCGGCAGGGCGCTGCCGCCCACCGCCCGCCTTCCCCCAGGGCCGAACCCGATCCGGCACAGAAGCCCCAGGTGGCGGAGCCTTCGGCTCCGGTCATCCCGTTCGGTGTCTTCGACGCTCACGCAGAAGCCGAAAGGTGGCTATGAGCAAGCCAGTCTCACCCCGTATCCCGGCCCCTTCCCCGGCCTGGGAACTACCGCCGGACAGTCCGCTGACGACGAAGGAGGGATGGCGCCACTTCGTCGAGCACGAACCCACGCCTCCAGTCCTTCTGGCGGCCTCGGAGCGGGCCGCGCTGGGCAGGCGCGAACGAGTTCAGGATGAAGACCTGCGTCGGAACTATCACGCTGACCTGCCGCTGGTGAACACGCCGACGATCCGGAGGGTCATCGCGACCTCGCGGCTGCTGGTCCAGCTCAACCGGCAGCAGATCTCCGGCCGCCGCGGTGTCATCATCATGCACGTCGCGATGGACGCCCGTCGCCTCGGCCATGTCCGGGACCTGCCGCTACCCCTGCTGGAAGCCGCTGATGACCTACTCGCCCGGCCGTTCAAACGGCGAGTTTTCCCCCCGCCACGCCAGCCGATCCCATCGACACGAGAAGGGTGTCCTCTGGTTCGGCCGCACAAGGCGAAACGCAGGCAGGACGCTGCTGTTTCACAACCACGTCAAGGCCGTCCTCGTCCGGGAATGGACACCGAACTTCGTGGACTTCGAGGGCAACATCCTGCACAGCGCGAGCGTCCGCTCGTTCAATGAGGCCAAGACCGCACGCCAAAGCTAGGCCTTGGCCCAGCCTGCGACCGAGCGGCTGTCAGAGACACCCGCTTAGATGAACGGCATGACTGTCCACGACGTTGCCCAGAGACTTCCCGATGTCCCCGTCCTCCGGGATGTGTGTCGGTCCATAGCCATGCTGGAAGCAGTACTGAACCCAAGCGGCGATAGGTACTACTCGTTCAGCCGGGATTGGTCCGAGACGGAGGAAATCGCCTCGATGCGCAACGGGTCAGGAGACGAGTTCGACATCATCTTCGCGGCCGCAGGCGCATACGTCCGAGGGTTCGACCACGAGTCACCGATGAGCCCATATGTCGACGACGAGCCTTGGCCAGGCGTGGTGGACTCAGTCCCCGGAGTGTTTCAGGCATACGTCGAGGAGCCTGCATTCACGGACGAAGGCATGCCCGTCGTTACCGCCTGCATATGGCGGGAGATGGGCAGTGACAGCTGGCAGGCTGGAGAGATCACCTTCCCCGAAGGACACGCAGACCCTGACGGCTCTGGATGGCTCTTTCAACTGCTCACCGAGCCGACACCTGAGGCCTTCCAAAGGTTCGCCGAGGACTACTACGAGACCACGATCGACATCAACGCCCTCCGCCACGTTTACGCACAGCAGCCACTCACCCGCGAGCTCATCACCAGTTTGAACTCCGGAGTGGACATGGCACATGTTGTCCGGGAGGCAGCAGCCATCGGCTACGCCATCTCAACAGACCTGACGCCTCGCTGAAGCCCTCGCGTCGGCTCAACCGACACCAGATTCGCAGAGTCAATCTGCACAGATTCAACCCTGGGTGGCGACCCGCTCATTGCGACACCTCACGTCCACCGAACCTGCGGTCGCAACGATTGTTTTCACAGGACACACCAAATTGGATCAGTGTCGTGCGCAGGGTGGATGTCAGTGGGATGCGCAGGGTTATGACAGTGGGATCGCAGAGTCCGTGTCAGTAGGCAGTGACGGCTCGGGAAGCATCCGGAGGCTGTAGAGCACGTTGTCGTGGAAGCGGTCGATGATGTCGCCGCGGGTGACCATCTCGGCGGCGGCGAGGTCTTCGAGGGCTTGACGCTGGACGGCGTCGTGGGGGTCGATTCCGCCGTCGACCCAGACGCGGAGGAGAACCTCGGCCTCGGCAGGCTGGATCGGGCCGCGTACGGACGCGGGGGGCTTCTTCCGCCCGGTGAGGGCGTCGACCTGGTACGAGTCGAGGACGTCGAGGCGCGGGGTGACGGTATACGCCTCGGACGCGACGTGCCGCAGGACGAGCACGCCGCCGACGTCGGGGTGAGCGCGGGCGTGGTCGAGGGCGGCGTCGAGCCGGTGGCGGGTCCAGGACAAGGCGGCCGCGAGGGCGTCGGCGGTGAGGGGGCCGTCCGCGGACGCGAGCGCGGTGAGGACGGTGAGCGCGTCGTGGTCGGCGCCGGCCGGGCGGCGGTCGATGACCTGGCGGTGGCGGGGCAGCTCGAAGAGTTCGTCGGAGCCGGGCATCAGGTCGGCCGGGTGCATGTCGAGGCGGCGGGCGAGTTCGAGCAGGACCCGGACGGGCAGGTCCGGAAGTTCTTCCAGGTCGATCTGGTGCTCGTGGACGCCGAGGAGGTCGGCGAGCTGCCAGCCGGTCATCCCGGCGGCCAGGAGGCGCCGCTTGATGACGTGCGATCTCTGCACCGAGTCGCGGCGCCGCTGCGGGCCCTCGCGGCGAAGGCGACGGCCGGAGGAGATCGGCTCGGTCACAGGCGGCTGCGCACGTTGTCGCTGCGGGCGATGAGGTCCAGGCCCCGGTAGTGCATCCACCCGGCGGCCGCGGCGTCGTGTCCGGTCTCGTCGCCGTGGCGGCAGTGGGAGCGGTGGAGCCAGGCCGGGTTGAAGTGGATGCGGTGGCAGGTACGGATGACCGATTCACGCAGGTGGAGTTCCGGACTCTTGTTGCCCGGGGCCTTGTCGTGGATGAACAGGGGGTCGGTGTCGGTGGCGCCCTGGCTGCGCCGGTAGGCGAGGTGGGCGGCGACGAGCGGGGCGGCGTGCTCCGGCAGGAGCACGGGGTCGTCGGATTCGAGGTGGAGGACCTGGAGGGCGTTGAGCTCGTGCGGGGTGTGGTGGTGGAACTTCCACCGCCAGGGGACGCGGAGATAGCGGGTCTCCTCCGGCTCGTACGGGCTGCCGGTGGGCGGGACGCGGACGCTGCTGCCGTCGGGGGCGGTGTTCCCGCAGACGCGTTCGGTGAGCTGGCTGAGCAGGCGGGTGGTGGGATCGGCGCCGAGGGTCTCGTACTGCCAGCGCAGGAGGTAGCCGCGCAGGAACAGGGCGACCTGGACGGCGCGGAGCCGTGCGAGTGCGTGGGCTTGGTCGGGGGCGGGGCCGATGCGGTGGTCGCGGAGGTAGAAGGTGAGGCGGGCGCCGAGGGCGCGGGTGTGCCGCAGGCTTCCCGCGGTGAGGTGGTGGCTGGCCAGGCCGCGGCGGGTCAGCCACTGGTCGGCCAGGTGGACCTCGCGGCCGTAGACCTCGTTCAGGGCGGTGAAGGTGTTGCCGGGGAGCTTCGCCCGGCAGTGGGCGAGGAAGACGGGGAAGTCCTGCATGGGCAGGACGGGGCCGACGCCTTCGGCCCACGGGGTCTTGGCGTCGGCGCGCAGCCCGCTGGTGAGGGAGCGGGGCGAGGGCGGGAGCTCGCGGGCGAAGGCAGTGAGGTCGATCGCCTGGAAGCGGTATCCGGCGTCGTGGAAGGCGCGTACGGGCGGTTTCACGTACGCGTCGTCTTCGGTGACGGGCCAGATGAGCCACACGGTGGCGTCGGCGCGGCCGCCGAGTTCGCGAGCCAGGCGGCCGACCGCCGCAGGCGGAGCGGCGGGCACATCGTCGGGGACGAAGCCCAGCCAAGGCAGGGCAGACAGCTGCACAGCGGCGCCGAGCACGTTCTGGGCCCGGCGGAACTTCCGCAGGAACGCCTCGTCCGCCGGGGTGAGGGTGAAGTACCGGATCAGCTCGTCCTTGCCGATCGTCGGGAACGACCGCAGGGCCTCCAGCTCCTCATCACTGAAAACCCTCGTCGCCATCCGCCCGCCCGCCCTCCCGTCACCGTCACCCGGTCAGCCCAACGAGCCACCCTGCGCCCGGCAACGGGCCACCGCCCCGCCTTCCCCGAGATCACCCCAGATCAGAGGGAGCCTCGCGGCCTTAGCGTTGTTTTTTCGGCGGGAACTACTGGGACCCCGACTACCACACCGGCCGCTACGGCAAGATCCCCGCGCTGAAGTCCGGCCCCGCGATCCGCACCCCCGCCGCCCGAGGCCCGGGCCGGCCGTGGCAGCCCGGCCCCGAACCCGATCTCGCCGTCGGCGACGCGCTCGCGCGAGCCGGCGACCGCATCGGATACGCCCGCGTCTCCAGCAAGGGCCAAGACCTCGCCGGACAGGTCCGCCTCCTGAAAGAGGCCGGCTGCGTACGCATCCACGTCGAGAAGATCGGCACCCGCGAGAAGATCCGGCCCGAGTACAACGCCGCGCTCGCCGACCTCCGCCCGGCTGACACCCTGACCGTCACCATGCTCGACCGGCTCGGCCGCAACATGGTCGAGCTGATCACCTCCGCCCAGAACCTCGCCGAACGCGACCACCGCCTGGAGATCCTTGGCGGCCCGTTGTCCGGCATCTACGACCCGCAGGGCGCCGGGAAGGTGCTGTTCGTGATGTTCGCCGCCATGGCGGAGATCGAGCGCGAGTTCATCCACGAACGGACCCTGATCGGCCTGGACACCGCCGCCGCCAACGGCAAGCACGGAGGCCGCCCTCCCGCCATCGACGGCGACATGCTCGCCATCGCTCTCCGCCGCCGCGACGCCAACGAACCCGTCACCTCCATCGCCCGGCACCTCGGCGTCGGCCGCTCCACCCTCTACCGCACCCTCGCCGCGTACGACGAGGCCGCCACCACCGGTAGGTGATAGTGGCGGCCCGGCTTCTCGCCTGCGGTCTGATCCGCATTTGAGGTCCACTTCAGCTCCAGCTTGTGCCCTGGACCTGGTTCGGTGCTACTCGACGGATGCCAGCATTCTGTGGTGGAGGTCATCACCAGCGAGCGGAGGCCCGGCCTTCGGCGTCGAGCCCGAAGAGCAGGCGGTCCGCGTCTGGGTGGCCCATGCCTTCCCAGACGTCGTGGAGCGCGAGGATCGCGTAACTGGACCCCCTATCAATGGCCTTTCGGGCGCAACTCTCAGCTTCGGCCCAGTTCCGGGCTTTCGTATGAAGCTTTGCAAGTTCCTCCCAGGCGTCGGTTGCACCGAGTTCGGCCAACTGGCGCCACAGCCTTTCAGCACGGTGATTGTCACCTGCCTTGCTCCGTCGGTCGGCGAGTTCGCGTGCCGCACTGGGGTGGCCCTGGTATGCAGCGCGCAGCGCAAGATCATCGGCCGTGTCTAGCTCGCCAGCATCATCATGCTGGTCTGCCAGCCATTCCCAGGCTGCAGGCAGCGTCCCTCGTCGCGCCTTTTCCATGAGTGTGTGCCTGGCGGTGGGGTTCTCCTCCTCCCGGAGGAGAACCAGGGGCTCTAAGGCATAGCCGTGTCCCGCTTCCACGAGCTGCCATGCCAGTTGTTCGGCAGCCTCGTGCTCGCCTGCCCTTTCTCTTGAAGCCATCAAGTGCACCAGGCCGGTGACGGCTTGCGAGAGCACCGGACTGATCCCGTTGAGGGGATCAGCATCGCTCTGAGACACGTTGTCGATGGCCGCCGAAAGGGCAAGTGCAGTAGCCGCGGCGGGGTCGCGCTGCTCAAAGAGGCTGATCAGCCGGTCGAGGGCACTCGGCTTGATGAAGTACTCCTCGAACCAGAAGACGTCTTCCTGGGGGGCGGGGCTTTCGCCCTCGTCGGACTGCTTCTCTGTGGCCAGTACCACGGACAACCACCAGGAGTAGTGGATAGCCGAGTCCACGGCGGCCGATCGGACCGCCAGGGTTTCGGCGGCATGCTGGTCGCCTCGTGCTTCGAGTTCGCGCACCTGCGGCCATGGGGGCCGATCCTCGCCCCTGACGCGTTGCGCGAGAGCCATCGCGGCATCGTGGTCACGCAGGTCACGCTGACGCACGAGCCCCCAAAGAGCCCCGGTTGCACCTATGTCGGCGGCTCGCCATGCGAGTTCCTCGGCGGCATCCGGGTTGCCCGCGTCTTCCCGATGTTTCACCAAGTCGTCGACGGCGCTGGCGTGGTCGCGCGGAGCCAGGGTGAGGGCGACCGTCGCAGCCAGCTCCCGCTCACCCGCGGACTCAAGGAGCACCGACAGGTCGCGGACATCGAAGGGGTTGTCGACGCCCTGGGAGATCACTTTCTGCGCCACAGTGTGCAGCAGGGCCGAGCCCTTCTCGTGTTCACCGGCTTCCAGGTGCTGGTGGGCCACCAACAGAAGTGCCTCAGGGTCGCCGGCGTCATAGGCTCGCCAGGCGAGCTGCTCAGCCGCCTCAAGGTCGTTCTTCACCATCTCAGCCGCCACCCGGAGCAGTGCACCAGGGCTACCTGCGTCGGCAGCCTCGCGAGTCAGAGCTTCGACTGCCGTATGGTCCTCCTGCTCGCGACGTATCTGGATCATCGGCCGCCATGCCGCGATGCTGCCTGCCTCGGCAGCCCGCCGGTAGAGCTCGAAGGCGATGCGGGTTCGGCAGCGGTTCTCCGCCGACTCGGCCAGGGCGATCAGGTCATCGCCGTTGGCGTGTAGCGCAACGGCGTCCCAGAACTCCGAGCGGGGCACGAAGCCGCGCCGGGTGGTGTGTCCGTGCTGTTCCAGGTAGTCGGCCAGCTGGTACCCGGGCTGTTCGTTGGTGCTGCGGCGGCCGCGCGGGCGGGGCCGGTACAACGGGCTACGGGCGCCCCGGCAGGCCGCTTGGTCGGTGAGGTAGTCCACAGCCGTCCGCAGCCAGTTCTCCGGCAGGGCATCCCACTGGCGGTCGGTCAGATAGCCGGGAACTGCGGCTTCCAGCAGGGGTAGCGGCAGGTCCCGGACATGGCCGAGGCGACGGGCGTCCATCGCGACGTGCAGGAGAGCCTTCGCGGCCGCCGGAGCGTGCTGATAGCGCTCCAAGAGGGCCGGAGCGCCAGCGAGGTACTGAGTGATCTGTCCCTGTTCTGCTCGGGCGAGGGACTCGCCCAGCCGAGGATCACCGGCGGCAAGTTCGTGCGCGGTCGCCAGTTCGTCGGCGGTGAACGCCGGCCGTACCTCGATGCCTTTTCCCTTGACCAACTGCCGGGCGTTCGCGTGCAGGTCCGGGCCCGCATCGAGTCCTGGCATGGTGTGAAGCACGTCCCAATCCTGTGGCCACATGGTTGCTAGCACCAGCACCGGCGAGCGTGTGGAGTCGGCCAAGAGCGCCCGGAGCCTGGCGGCGACCTCCGCGCTGTGCTCCCGGTTGTCGAGGAGATAGCGGCGGATCTCGTCCAACCACACCACAGTGTGCGGTTTCACGTCGTCCAGCTGTGTGATCAGGGCCTTTGCGTGGTCCGGCTCGATGGGATGCCATAGCCGCCAGTCCCTCGGCAGCGCCTTGACGGCCTCCCAGCACGACCGGGTCTTGCCCGTGGAGGACTCGCCGACCAGCACAGCAATGCCACTCTGCCCTTCCCGGGCGGCCGCGATCAGCTCACGGAGCCGACCGTCGTGCTCGCGCTCCACGTAGGCCGGCAGCAGGCCGAGGGAGCCACCGGCTTCGACAGCCGGGTGCACTTGCAGATCGTCAAGGATCAGTTGGTCGCTGTGCTCGGCGATCAGCCGGCCAACCCCCACCACCCCAGCCCGCGCAGCGCGAGCTGGCTGGGCCCGCTCGACGAGATTGCGCCAGTACCTCTCGCTTGGCTCACGTTCCCCGGCCCAGGTGCACCACAAGCGAACCAGCGCCCACACAACGTCGGCGTCATGAGGCACCTTGGCCTTCGCCGGGTCCTCCGGAATCCATTCGCTGACTGCCTTGCCCCGGAAGCTGATCGAGTACGGCGGCCGACTCAGCGCCTTCTCGATCTCACGCTGCGAGAAGACTCCACCAGCAGCCCTCCAGCCAGCCCTGGCGCGCTCTCGAAGCGCGTGCAGCTGGCTGTATAGCTGGTGGGCGTGCCCCGTACTGATGACGTCTCCTCAACTGTTGCCCGCCTGCCCGCCTGCCCGCAGCGGGCACAGCGGGCAGGGCTACGACCAGCAGATTAAGGCAGGTTCACCCCGCCCTGCCCGCCCTTTCGGACAAGCAGCCAGTTACCTCCCCAACCTCTGTCCATGCCTAGGCAACGGGCCAGGCACGACAAGTGGGGGCTCCCATGAACAGGCGCAATGACAGCACCATGCGGCGGCTCGGCCGTGCAGCGATGTTCAGCCTCGTGCGCGGCCTCGCATCGGCGGCAGGAGCCGCGTTTCTCGCATGGATCACCTGGTTGGTTCAGAACCGCTGAACCAAGGCGGCTGGCCCGGGTCGTGTGGGATGTGCCCGGGCCAGCCGCACACTGCGCTGACACGACCCTGCGTCTCACTGACATCTACTCTGCGCACGACATTTTGCGCGACAGCCTCCCCGGGAATCAGGTGCCGGAATTATCGACGAACCCCACGATATCGAGGTATTCGATTTTCGGCGGGACGCCATAAATCCCCGTCACCTTGTCGACGATCTCCTCGGTGAAGAAGGCACGGGCTTTCGCCTCGTCGTCCCACACGTAGAAGTTCCTTGCCTGCCCGCCGTCTTCGTCGAGCATGAAGCTCTTGAAGCGAAGACCGGCCATGCCTTCGAACGGCCCTCGGAGTTCGCCGGCAATCTTTGTGACGGTTGAACGATCGAACTTGTCGGTCTGCGTGAAAGTCACGAGCACGCCGATCATCGGGCCTCCTGCCGATGGGGGGAGCAATGGTCGATCGAGTGACGCTAGCGGCGGATCCTAGTACACACGGCCGGAATTTCCGGCCGTTGGGCCGCGAGTCGGAGGTGCGGATCGCGGTCGGCGATGCGGGCCCGGAGCGCGTCGAGGTCGTGGCCGGCCACCGGGCTCGCGGGGTGAAGGCGAAGGCCCGCAACCCCCGCCCGCCGCAGACCTGGTCGAACCGCTCAGGACCGGTCAGGAATCGAGAAGCCCCGGCCCTCGTGCAGCCCCTAGCGTGTTGGTCATGGCAACCACCGCTTCCACCGCAGCCCACACGTCCCTCGCGTCCGTCACCCTTGAGGTGGCCGACCCCGAGGCCGCCCGCCTCTTCTACAGCGCCTTCGGCGTGGACACGTACATACGCCTGCGGGCGTCCGAGGCGCACTCCACCGGATTCCGCGGCTTCACCCTGGCGCTCACGGTGTCCGGGCCCGCCACCGTCGACGGCTTCGTCGGCGCCGCCGTGGACGCCGGGGCCACGGTGCTGAAGCCCGCCGCGAAGTCGCTGTGGGGCTACGGCGGCGTCGTCCAGGCCCCGGACGGGACGATCTGGAAGATCGCGACCTCGGCGAGGAAGGACACCGGCCCCGCCACCCGCGAGATCGACGAGATCGTCCTGCTGCTCGGCGTCGAGGACGTGAAGGCCACCAAGCAGCTCTACGCCGGCCGGGGCCTGACCGTGGCCAAGAGCTTCGGCGGCAAGTACGTCGAGTTCGCCTCCGGTCAGTCCAGCCCCGTCAAGCTGGCCCTGTACAAGCGCCGCGCCCTGGCCAAGGACCTCGGCGTCCCCGCCGACGGCACGGGCTCGCACCGCATCGTCCTCGGCAGCACCGCCGACACCTTCACCGACCCGGACGGGTTCGTCTGGGAGGCTGCCGCGCCGCTCGCCCCCACGCGGTCCTGACTGCCGGCCCTGTCGTACCGATCGACCGGCCGGCGGCATGCCATCGCCGTGCGGAGGCCCGGCCTGCCCGATTCCTCTGAAGGGACAAGCATGTCGAAGCGACTCATGACCGGTCTCTACTGGTTCCTGGCCTTCGAGTTCGCGCTGGGCGCCGTGACCAAGTACTGGCCCGGCGACACGATATTCAGCTCGGCGTACTCCGCGAGGTTCGTCCACTGGGGCTACCCGTCCTGGATGCGCTTCGTGGTCGGGGCCCTGGAAGGCGCCGCCGCCGTCATGCTGGTGATCCCCAAGAGGCGAACACGCTTCCTGGGTACCACGACGCTGCTGTTCGTGCTCACCGGGGCGGTCACCACCCACATCGTCAACCACGACCCGGCGGTGGAGAGCTGGGCCGCGCCGACCCACCTCCTCATCATGGGCGTTCTCGCGTTGGCCAATTGGCCTGCCGACTGGCGAGACCTCCTGCGGGCTCCCACCGCGCCGACAGCCCGAACACCACGTCCATCCGACGAAACGACAAGGGTGCAACACCCTTGAGGGAATCCCTGACCCGCACCGAACCGAGGCGGCCTCACCGCCCGCCCGTTTCGGACGACGGGTCCCTGTTCTCCCGGCGCCCGGTTGTCGCCGTCCGGGCTGCTACTGCATCAGCTCGATGTGGGGGTGCTCCGGCGCCGCCGGGCAGACGTAGAGCTGCTGGTCGTAGCCGCTGCCGATCCGGACACGGGTCGGTCGCGGCATGTGCGGTTGCCCCCGGGCTGCGTACCGTCGGTCAGCCGGTGATGGAGAAGAAGATCGAGCCGTCCTCGGCCCACCACCAGGCGCCCCGGCCGTCGTTCCACTCGGAGGCCCAGTCGTCGAGAACCTTGATCAGCTCCTCCAGGTCGTACCGCAGAGCAGGGTCGATCCGGTCCAGCACCGCGCGGTAGGCGTCCACCGCGGGTCCGGCCTGCGCCAGCGGCCAGCAGCCGATTTCGGGTGAGCCGTCCACCGGGCCGGGGATGTGGAYCCCGATCTCCGTGGGCGGACCGCTGAAGACGTACTGGTAGGGCAGCAGGTCCGCGGGGACGCCCGCCGCCTTCAACGCGTCGTCCAGCGCGGAGAAGTAGGTGACGGGGCTCCGGTAACTCCCCAGGGTGTCGGGGTCGGAGGCGTTGTGATCGATGACGATCTGGAGGGCCGCGTAATAGGCGCAGCCGGCGTACTGGGCGGTGGAGTCCGCCCGACCGGCTATCAGCCCCTCCAGCGCGTCCTGCACCGGCAGTCCCCAGTCCACTTCCTGGGCATCGAGATCGTCCTGACGGGCCCGCGCCTTCTCCCGCATCGTGCGCAGACGCCGCTCTTCGTCCTCGGTCAGATCGCGGGCGGGTACGAAACGCGCGACCTCTCCGCGGTTCGCCATGCTGAAATTCACTACCTTGCTCATGGGGTCATACTGCCAACTGGCACTGACACCGGCGGTGTCCGGGACCCGCTTCCCGTGGTCGTGCCGATGAGCGGCGGGGCAGCCCGGGCCCCGGGGCTCCTCGGGTACGCGGGCGGTCGCCGGCGCGCAGCTCTGAGACGGTCCTCCAGCCGCTGTCGGCGACGAAGGCAGGCGTCCGCGCCCTGATTCGTGTCCCAAGCCGGATGAATTGGCTCCCGGGGTGGAAGAAGCCTGCCAAGATGGATCCCCCTGTTGCGAGGAGGCCGCGTTGACCAGTCCCGAGGCCAAGGGCCCGAAGGTCCCGCCGAGCCACCCCCCGAGGACCCCGCCACCGCAGAAGAAGCCGGTGGAGCCCCCACGGCCCCAGCCGGCCACGAAGTCGGCCAACGAGCTGCCGCTGCGTACCCAGCCTCGCATGGTGGTACGGAACCGGCGTACGGCCGCGCACCCCTTCCGGGCCGATGAATGGGCCCCGACGAAGGCAGTACGCCAGGTCCTTGAAACAGTCCGGGGGTGGGGGTACCCGGCCCTGGACGTGGAAGATCTGGAGAGCGTGGTGCGACTCCTCGTCACCGCAGCCGTGGCGGACGGGGGGAAGCGGCTGAGCGTGCATCTCGGCGACCAGGACCAGAAGGTGCTCGTCGCGGTCCTCAGCCACGCCACAGGAGCGCTTGACCAGACCGTGCTCGGCACAGTGGCCGCGCTCGCCACCGTCGACTCGGTCGGCACGGACACCGGGGAGGATGGTCGGCGCATGTGGGCGGTCCTGGACGGTGAGCCCCGCCGACGGCCGGTTCACCATGCGGCCGCCACGAGGAGCTGAAACACCTTCGTGAAGTGATCGTGCACGCGGCCGAAGCTGCACGCATCCCGCCCGAGGAGAGCGGGCGTGGGGGTGCGGGTCAGGCGAGGGCGAGGAAGAGCTTTTCGAGTTCTTCCTCGGTCATGGGGGGCTGACTCTCGTCGGCGTTGGTCATGCACTGGCGCATGCCGCTGGCCACGATCTTGAAGCCCGCGCGGTCCAGGGCTTTGGAGACGGCGGCGAGCTGGGTGACCACGTCCTTGCAGTCGCGTCCGGCTTCGATCATGGCGATGACACCCGCGAGCTGCCCCTGGGCGCGACGCAGCCGGTTGAGGACTGCGTTTACTGCGTCGTCGTCGACCTTCACCGGTGCCTCCTGGCGTTGTGCGCTGTCCCACCCATGGTACCCCAGGGGGTATCCGGTCGATGAGGTCAGTGGTCGCGGAGGGCCTCGACGGCGGCTTCGAGGTCGCCTTGACGGGGGCGGTTGTGGGGGAGTTTGGCGAGGAGGGCGGCCATGCCACAGGTGTTGGTGAGGGCGGAGAAGGCCAGGCCGCCGGCGATGCCCGCGGAGGCGAGGCGGAAGGCGGGGCGCAGGCGGCCGAGGGCGAGGCCGGTCAGGACGACGGCGCCGGCGGTGAGGCGGACCTGGCGTTCCATGCTCCAGGTGGTGCGCGGGGCGCTGTCGGGACGGTGGAGGATGCGGCCTCCGCCGGTC
This sequence comes from Streptomyces sp. M-16, assembly GCF_052114405.1. Lineage (NCBI taxonomy): Bacteria > Bacillati > Actinomycetota > Actinomycetes > Kitasatosporales > Streptomycetaceae > Streptomyces > Streptomyces sp. M-16. The sequence continues at coordinate 23,424 of NZ_JBFRER010000006.1, forward strand.
CAGGCGTCGGTGCCTCCGGCGAGGCTGGCGGAGGTGATGCCGTTGTCGGCGAGGGTCTTGCAGGCCTTCTCGGAGCGGCTGCCGGAGGCACAGACGACGAGGATGTCGCCGCGGTCGGCGGCTTCGCGGATGTCGGGCAGGGCGCGGGGGAGGTCGTCGAGGGGGATGTTCAGGGCTCCGGGGAGGTGACCGGTGGCGTATTCGCCGGGGGTGCGGACGTCCAGGACGATCAGTTCGTGCAGCCGACCGCAGGCCTGCTGGGCGTCGAGGGTGCGGGGCTTGGTCATGGTGTGGGTTTCCTTCCTGGTGGGCGGGGCCCGCTCTCGCGGTACCCCCGGGGGTATTGATGAGGATGTGGTGAAGGGTGTGGTGAAAGGTGTGGTGAAGGGATGGGTCGCCAGGTCAGTGGAGGGCGTCGGCGAGCATGAGGGCGGCGACGGCCATGAGCACGGTGGCGAAGATCCGCTGGAGGGCGGGTCCCGAGACCTGGGCGGCGAGGCGTTTTCCGTCCCACGCTCCGAGGATCGCGGCGCCGGCGAAGGGGGCGATGACCGCCCAGTGCAGCGGGGCGTGGCTGCCGGCGCGGGCGGTGAGCGCGGCGAGGGAGTTGGCGGTGATGACCAGGAGGCTGGTGCCGACGGCGGCGCGCATACGCAGTCCCAGTACGGAGACCAGGGCCGGGACGGCGAGGAAGCCGCCGCCGACGCCGAGGAACCCGGTGACCGCGCCGGGCCCGGCGCCCGCCCCGGCAGCCCGAGCGGGCCGTACGGGCCGAGGCTCCCGCTCGGGGCCTGATGAGCTGAACATCCGCCGGGCGGCGAGGGCGGCCACGGCGGCGAACGCTGCGGTCAGGACAGGTTCGGGGACGCGGGCGGCCAGCATCGCCGCGGCCGTGGCGGGCAGGATGCCCGCCGCCGCGAACAGGGCGCCGGTCTTCCAGCGGACGTCGCCGGAAGTGGCGTGGGTGTAGAGGGCGGTGGCGGAGGTGGCGGTGACGATGATCAGGGATGCGGTGGTGGCTGCGGCCGGGGTGAAGCCGAGGAGGTAGATCAGGGCGGGTACGGCCAGGACGCTGCCACCGCCGCCGAGCGCCCCGAGGGCCAGTCCGATGACGGCTCCGGCGGCGAGGGCGAGTATGAGCGTGCTCACGCTATCCGGCCGCGGCTTCCGCGCTCGTCGACGACCGGGAGCCCGGCCGACGCCCAGGGCGCAGCCGCCGCGAGGACCCGCGGGGCGGGTCGACGACCGCCGCGGTGCGCGCGCCGCCCGCCAGGTAGCTGCGGTTTCCGATGCCCTCGGTCTCGATGCTGTCGATGAAGAACACGTGGTTGCTCCTTTCGGCTGACATTTACCCCCGGGGGTATATTTCGAGCGTAGCACGGGTACCCCGGGGGGTATTTTCTCGCCGCCTGCGGCTCCTGCGTGAGTGAGGGCTCCTGCGGATCGCGGAGCCGCCGGCCGGCCGGCCAGAGCAGTGGACCGCCGATCGAGCTGTCGTGCGACGTGGGCGACCCGGGGCGGGGACGCAGCCGGGTCGCCGTGCGTGCCGGCGGGGCCGGTCGAGGGAAGAGCGCGGTGACGTCGAGCAGCCGCGGCGGGGTCGTACGGATGGCGTTGCCCATGGCGGCGACGCTGCCGGCAGCCTCGGACACCGGGTGCGCCGATCGCCGTTCGGCCGGCACCGGGCAGCTTCCCCGGCGGCGCGGGATCCGGGCAGTGACCTCGGGCCCGCGAGGATCCCGCCAACCCGGTGGAGCGGTCCTCTTCTTTCCCCGACTCCGTCCCCCCTCAAGGGGGTTGGCGCCGCAGGTGCGCTCACGTAGCATACGCGCAAAACATGAGCCCTACTCACATTGAGGCTGCGTGTGATCACCTACCATTCCGAAGCCCGCCTCTGGCTGCTGAGCACGCCCGGCACCTCCTATGCCTTCCGGCTGGACGCCGACGATGTCCCCCGGCACGTGCACTGGGGCCGGCCGCTGACCCTGGAGCAGGCCGTCGTGGTCGCGGCCGGCCTTCCCGCCGAGGACCCCGGCGGCGACGACCCCGGCGGCGAGGAGTACGCCGTCGAGGGCGGCCTGCGGTTCGGGGCACCGTCGTTGACCGTCCGGTTCGAAGACGGCGTACGCGGCTTCGAGTGGCGGTTCGTCGCGCACAAGGCCGAGGCCGGCCTGCTCACGCTCTCCTTCACCGACCGCGTCCGCTCCCTGGGTCTCGACCTGCACTACCGGATCCGGGACGGCCACGACCAGGTGGAACGCTGGGCGGTCCTCACCGCCGACGAGCCGGTGGACGTCCTGCGGTTCGACTCCGCCGCCTGGACACTGCCCGCCCGCGACGACTACCGGGTCAGCCATGTGGTGGGAGAGTGGGGCAGGGAGTTCCAGCTCCAGCGCGACCGGGTGCCCATCGGGGAGACGGTGTTCACCAGCCGCCTCGGCATCACAGGACGCCACGCCGGACCCTGGTTGATGCTCGACGCGCACGACGCCGCGGAGGAACACGGCGAGGTCTGGAGCGCGGCCCTCGCCTGGAGCGGCAGCCGCCGGATCACCCTGCGCCGCGACCCTTACGGCCGCGCCTCCTGGACCGGGGGCTTCGGCCACGAGGGCCTGGTCTGGAAACTGCTCCCGGGAGAGCGCCTGGAGACCCCCGTCTTCACCGGGCTGTACGCCCCCGACGGCTTCGGCGGCACCAGCCGCCGCTGGCACGCCTACGTCGAAGGCCAGGTGCTGCCGGCCCGGCCGGCCGAACGCCCGCTGATCTTCAACTCGTGGGAGGCGACCGAGTTCGACATCAGCGAGAAGCAGCAGACCGAGCTGGCCGAGCTGGCCGCGGGGCTCGGCGTCGAGATCTTCGTGGTGGACGACGCCTGGTTCGGCGCCCGCACCGGCGACACGGCGGGGCTCGGCGACTGGTGGCCCAACCCCGACCGCTTCCCGAACGGCCTGGGCCCGCTCGCCGACCGCGTTCGCGCGCTGGGCATGGGCTTCGGCCTGTGGGTCGAGCCCGAGGCGGTCAACCCCGACAGCGACCTCTTCCGTGCGCACCCCGACTGGATCCTCTGCCAGGACGGCCGTACGCGCACGCAGGGCCGCAACCAGCACGTACTGGACTTCGCCCGCCGCGACGTCCGTGAATGGGCAGTCGAATGGCTGGTCAGGACCGTCACGGAGCTGGACGTCGCCTTCCTCAAATGGGACATGAACCGCTCCTTCAGCGAGGCGGGGCAGCCGGGGGCCGCCGACCCCGACCGGGTCTGGGTCGAACACACGCGCGGCGTCTACGAGGTGATGGACCGGCTGCGTGCCGCCCGTCCCGACCTGTACCTGGAGTCGTGCGCGGGCGGCGGCGGCCGGGCCGACCTGGGCGTGCTGGCCCGCGCCGACCAGGTCTGGGCCTCCGACAACACCGACGCCGCCGAACGTGTGGCGATCCAGCACGGCCACTGCCAGCTGCTGCCCGCCCGGACCATGGGCGCATGGGTCACCGACAGCCCGAACGGCTTCACCGCCCGCCCGGCTTCCATCCGGTACCGCTTCCACGTCTCCATGGCCGGGGCCATGGGCATCGGCGGCGACCTGCGCAAATGGAGCGGGGATGAGCTGGCCGAGGCCCGGGCGCTGGTCGAACAGTACAAGCGGATCCGGCCCGTGGTGCACGGCGGAGCCCTGTACCGCCTCGGGCAGGACGCCGTGCAGTACCTCACCGGGGACGAGATCGTCGTCTTCCGCTTCCGGCCGTCGGGGCTCACCCGCACCGTCGCCCGCACCCGGCTGAAGGGCCTCGACCACCGCGCCCGCTACCGGGACGAGGACACCGGGGCCGTCCACGAAGGCGCCGTCCTGCTCGGCCACGGCCTCCCACCCCTGTTGGCCTTCGACTGCACGAGCGAGCTCGTCCACCTCAAGAGAGTGCCCCGATGAGCCTGGCCCCCGCACGGCCCGAAGCCCTCGCCGAGCCGACCCGCAGGGTCGGCCCCGGCTGGATCGCCCTGTACGTGCTGGCCAACACCGGGATGTTCATCCCGATGCAGGTGCCGACCACGTTCCTGATGCCCGCGCAGATCGCCCGGATCGATCCGGCGGGCAAGGTCGGCTCCTACGCCTGGGTCAGCATGATGGGCGCGATCTCGGGAATCGTGATCGCACCGCTGGCCGGCGCGCTCTGCGACCGCACCACCGGCCGATTCGGGCGCCGCCGGCCGTGGATGATCGCGGGCTCGCTGGCCTGTATGGCAGCGCTGATCTATACCGGCATCCAGACGACGGTCGCCGGGATCACGCTCGGCTCTCTCCTGCTGTCCGCCACCTTCATGATCATCGGCGCCGGGATCGCCCCGGTGATACCCGACCGGGTCCCCGTCGCGCAACGCGGCGTGGTCCTGGGCTGGGCCACGGTCCCGCAGGCCGGCGGCCTGATCGCGGGCGGGCTGCTGCTCGGACTCCTCACGGGCTTCCCCGCGCAGTACGTGCTGATGGCCTCGTTCCCCCTGCTGATCACGCTGTTCGCGGTCGTCATGAAGGACCCGCCGCTTCCCGCCGGCCACCGCGAGCCGTTCTCGCCGCGCGCGTTCCTGGACGGCTACCGGATCAGCCCGCGCAGGCACCCCGACTTCGTGTGGGCGATGAGCTCCCGGTTCATCATGGGACTGGGCTACGGCCTGGGCACGCTCTACATGCCGTACTTCCTGGACGACGTCCTGCACTACGAGCAGTTGTTCCCCGGCCGGTCCACCGAGGACGGCCTGCTCATCGTGGTCGGCGTCAACTGCCTGGCCACGATCTCGACGGTCGTCCTCAGCGGCTGGCTCTCGGACAGGCTGGGCAAGCGCCGCATGCTCGTCTTCGTCGGCGGCCTCACGATGGCCGTCGCCGCGATCCCGCTCGCCCTGTCGCCCACCTGGACCATGACGCTGGTCGCGGCCGTCATCCTGGGCCTGGGCTACGGCGTGTACCTGGCCGTCGACACCGCCCTGGTCACCGAGGTGCTGCCCGCCTCGGCGGACCGCGGCAAGGACATGGCCCTGGCCAACCTGATGGCTTCCCTGCCGTACGTCCTGGTACCCCCGATCGCCTCCGTCGTGCTCGGGGATCTGGGGGGCTACCCCTCGTTGTTCCTCGGCTCCGCTGCCATGTCCGCGCTGGGCGCGGTACTGGTCTGGAAGGTCAGGAGCGTCCGCTAGTGCGCTTCCCGACGTGTCGCGAGCGACCGGACCCGGTCGTTCAGGTAGCTGTTGAGGACTCGTTTGCACTCGGCGATCAGCTGGGGGTCGCCCTGCGGATCGGTACGGAAGGCAAGTCTCAGCACGCCGTCCGCGCATTCCAGGGCCACCCGGATGGCGAGCCCCAGTTCGGCGTCGTCCTGGACTCCGGACAGGGACCCGGTCAGCGAGCGCAGCCGGCCGGCGACCGCCGTGTTGTTGTCCAGGGCCGGATCGAGGGTGTGGTCCCGGCCCACCGCGCCGAAGTCGACCACGCCGAAACCGGTGACGGTCCGGCGCATGGCGACGTACTCCTCGACGGCCACCTCGACGACGCCCGAGACGTCATCCGGCTCCTCGCGCTCCAGCCGGACCGCGACCCGCTCCAGGAAGGCCTCCAGGTTCCGGGCGGCGAGTGCGCCGATCAGCCCCTCCCGGTCGGAGAAGAACTGGTAGAGGGTGCCGATGGACACCTCGGCCCTGCGCGCCACTTCCTTGGTGGTCAGAGCGGCGTAGCCGACCTCGTCCAGGAGTTCGGCGCAGGCGTCCAGCAGCCGTTCGAAACGTTCGGCGCTGCGCTTCTGCACGGGCTGGCGGCGCAGCGACCCCGAGTTGCGATCTTGGTTCACCGTTCCATCATCCCATCGAGCGAGCTAATATGAGCCGGACTCACATTTTGGGAGGTTGCAGTAGATGAGGCTGGACCATCTGCCGGCGGACTTCGTCTGGGGTGCCTCGACGGCGTCCTACCAGATCGAGGGCGCCACCAAGGAGGACGGCCGCGGGCCGTCGGTATGGGACACCTTCACCGCCCGCAGCGGTACGGTCCGCGACGGGCACACCGGTGACGTGGCCTGCGACCACTACCACCGGTACGAGGAGGATCTGGCGCTGATGGCCGAGGCGGGCCTCACCGGCTACCGCTTCTCCATCGCCTGGCCCAGGATCCGGCCGACCGGCAGCGGCGAGGTCAACTCCCGGGGCCTGGACTTCTACGACCGGCTGGTCGACGGCCTGCTCGCACGCGGCGTCGAGCCCGTCCCGACACTGTTCCACTGGGACCTCCCACAGGGCCTTGAGGACGAAGGCGGCTGGCTGAACCGCGACACCGCGTACCGCTTCGCCGAGTACACCGCCGTCGTGGCCGACAGGCTGGGCGACCGCGTCCAGAAGTGGATCACGCTCAACGAGCCGTTCATCCACGCGGTCTGGGGCTACGGCCTCGGCGTCCACGCGCCGGGCCGCGCCCTGTTCCTGGACTGCCTGCCGGTCGTCCACCACCAACTGCTCGGCCACGGCCTCGCGCTGCGGGAGCTGCGGGCACGCGGCCTCCAGGTGATGATCGCGAACAACTGCACCCCGGTCTGGGCCGCCTCCAACGCCCCCGCCGACCGCGCCGCCGCGCAGGCCTACGACAACCTCCACAACCGCCTGTTCAACGACCCCCTCCTCACGGGCACCTACCCCGACCTGTCCGCCTACGGCGCGGACGCCACCCTCGGCGGCTCCGTCCGGGACGGCGACCTCGGCCTGATCTCGGCCCCGCTGGACGCGCTCGGCATCAACTACTACAACCCGACGCGGATCCAGGCTCCGACGTCCGCCGGCCTGCCGTTCGAAGAGGCTCCCATCGAGGGCTACCGCCGCACCGCCTTCGACTGGCCCGTCGTCCCCGACGGCCTACGCGAACTGCTCGTCGGCCTCAAGGAGCGCTACCCCGCCCTCCCTCCGGTCTACATCACGGAGAACGGCTGTTCCGTCGAAGACGTGGTCACCGCGGACGGCACCGTCCCCGACCTCGACCGCATCGACTACCTGGACTCCCATCTCCGGGCCGTCGACACCGCCGTGGCCCAGGGCGTGGACGTCCGCGGCTACTTCACCTGGACCCTGATGGACAACTTCGAATGGGCAGAGGGCTTCCATCAGCGCTTCGGTCTCGTCCACGTCGACCACGACACCCAGGTCCGCACCCCGAAGGCGTCCTTCGCCTGGTACCGCGACCTCATCCGCGCCCAGCGCGGCTGAGCCGCCGGTCGAGCCACGGCTCTCCGGTAGGGCGCGGTCTCCGCTCACGCGGAAGGGGAGAGCTGCTCGCGCACCCATGCGGGTTCGGGGTTGGTGTGCGGCCGACCCGCCACGACGACCGTCGGCACGGTCTCGTTGCCGTCGTTGGCCGCTCTCACCGCTGCCGCTCCTGCCGGGTCGCTCCAGATGTTGACCCAGTGCAACCGGCGGGCGCTGCGGCCCAGCCGGATGCGCAGTCGTATGCAGTACTTACAGCCCGGACGCCAGAAGACGACCGGCCGGCCGTCGGCCGCGCTGCGGCGTTCTGCCTCCCCCGCGCCGATCGACCTCGGGAAGATCAAGGGCGAGTTCATGCCCGCGAGCGCCAGGAACGCCGGCAGGAGTGCTGCGGCCGTGCCGGGGTTCCCTTCGAAGATCAGCCCGGTCGCGACGGCCGAGCCGCAGAGCACCAGCAGCATCGGCAGGATCCAAGCGCGCATCATGGGGCCCAGGCTATCGATGAGCCGAAATGCCCTTCGAACCAGGCTGTGGGTGTGCGGCGCATGTGGGGCAGCTTCGTCTGATCTGTCCGACTCGCGAGTCGGTCGACTTCCCGAACCCGGCGGGCTCTTCCTCACCGTGGGCGTCCCCGGCAGCCCCGTGGAGGTCCTCCTGTGGACGCACAGTGCGGTTTGGGATGAGGGCACGTGGCGAATCCCGGTGATGGGGGCGGTCACGGCATGGCCCTCCGGATGCGCGGCGCACGCGGAGCGCGCCGGCGGCGCGACCGCCCTCTCGAACATCCCCGCGAGGCTAGGGCGGCCGCCCGCCGGGTAGCCAGCAGGCACGGCGGAACCCGATGCACCACCCGCCTCACACCGCACATGCAGGCCGCACGCCGCGAGGAGCCCCCATGACCGTGTCCGACCGCTACCGCACCTCTTGGGACGGCTTCTGGGAGCAGAGCTCCGGTGAACCGGGCGAACCCTTCTGGGACGCGGACCCGGCCCTGACGGCGCGGCGCGACCTCGACCACCTCGCCCCGTACGCCGACCACTCCCTCCCGGTCGCCGACCTCGGGTGCGGCAATGGCACCCAGACCCGCTTCCTCGCCACCCGCTTCGCCGGCGCCGTCGGCGTCGACCTCTCCGCCGCCGCCGTCGCCCACGCCCGCCGCGCCGATCCGGACGGCGCGGCCGCGTACGAACAGCTCAACCTCGCCGACCCGGTCCAGACCGGCGACCTGCACGAGCGCCTCGGCGACACCAACGTCTACATGCGGGCCGTCCTGCACCAGAGCGACCCGGAGGACCGCCCCGCGGTGGCCGCCGCGATCGCCCGGCTGGTCGGCACGCACGGCCGCGCCCTCGTCCTGGAACCGACCGGCGAGGCCAAGGACGTCATCGCCGCCATCGCCGCCCGGCCCGGCGGCCCCTCCCCCAAGCTGCGCCGCGTCAAGGAGCACGACCTGCGCCCCGGCGAAGTCGCCGAGGGCGAAGTCGCCGCCCTGCTGCGCGCGGCAGGCCTCACCGTCCTCGACGAGGGCACGACCGCCCTCGCCATGAGCGAGACCCGCCCCGACGGCTCGCCGGTGGAACTCCCGGCCCGCTGGTTCGTCGCCGGGCGCCCCTGACCCGGCGGCCTGCGCGTCCCACAGCCGGATCGTGAAGCCGTCGCCGCCGGCGGCCGACGTGTTGCCGTGCGGGCCACAGCCATGGCCGGCACACCGGCTGTGGGCGCCCCCGCGTGGCTCGGGCCTCAGGCGGCCCGTGCGGCGGGAGTCGGCGGCACGGGCGTGTCGGCGCGGCTCACCTGGAGGTATCCGACGAGCGCGGCGATCGGGACCAGCAGGGCGAGGCTGACCGCGCCGGTCCCCCACCCGAGCCCGTCGCGCGTGGTGGGGACGCCCATCCAGTCCGCGAACGAGGCGCCGAGCGGCCGGGTGAGGATGTACGCGGCCCAGAAGGCGGCCACCGCGTTCAGCCCGAGGAAGCGGCGGCACAGCACCGGCAGCGCGATCAGGGCTGCGAAGAGGACACCGGAGGGCAGGTAACCCAGGTTCAGGGTCCCGGCCGTGAGGTCGCCCACCGCGGTGCCCAGGGCGAAGGTGGTGAGCACCGTCGCCCAGTAGAACAACTCCCTGCGGGTGGTGCGGATGCTGTGGATGGAGAGGGTCCGCTCGAAGGCGTACCAGAGGGTGAGGACGGTGGCGAGGGCGAGGGTGAAGCCCACGGCCGACACCGTGTAGGGAATGCCGGCGATGACGTGGACGACGTCCGCGGCCATCGTGCCGAAGACGCTGACCATGACGATCGCCGACCAGTAGAGCCACGGCCTGTAGCGCGCCGACCAGAACTGCAGGATCAGCAGCGACGCCAGTCCGGCGAGTCCGAGGCAGCCGGCCGGGACCGGGCCCAGCGTCCGGGCGAGGTAGTCGGACGCGGTCTCTCCCATGCCGGTCGTGAGGATCTTCACCGTCCAGAACCAGGCGGTGACCTCGGGGACCTTCGAGAGGGCGGCCCCCGGTCGGGCGTGGTGGGACTCCCCCTGCCGGGGCACGCGCGGGTTCCGCCGTGCCGCTGTCCTGCTGTCCGCCTCTACCCTTGCCATCGACGTCCACCCTCCCGGCGCCGACTGGGGCGCCGTACCGCTGATGCCGGTGTGCGGGCAGGCGTCGGCAACCGGGCATCCCGGAGCCGGCCGGCCACCCGAACCAATGTCTACACAACTGTAGACGAGACTGCTCGGCCCACCGCCACCCGGGCGGGGGTTGCCGCCGGCACCTGGAACCCGGCGCAGAGCGGCACGAGTTCCAGCGGCGAGGCGGGCGGCGGCGACGGCCCGGCCCAGCCGCTCCCGGGGCCGTGCCGCCACCGGAACACCCCTCACGTGACGGCTTCTCGGGGCACCCGGGCCCGTCCGACCCCGGCGTCCACGGCCATGGCGGCGGCGAGCCAGGTGAGGGCGTAGAGCCAGCCGCCGAGGACATCGGTGGCCCAGTGCACGCCGAGGTAGACGCGGGTCAGGCCGACCGTGACGGCCCAGCAGGCGAACAGGACCCAGCCGAGCCGGGCGGCGGCGGGAGAGGCCGTGCGCCACACCGCCCAGGCCAGCAGGCCGGCCACGAGCGCCGAGGTGGTGGTGTGGCCGGAGGGGAACGAGAAGCCGGAGGCGTGCGTCACCCGGTCGGCAACGGGCGGACGCGGCCGGGCCACCCCGTACAGGACGGCGTAGCGCAGGCCCTGGGCGAGGAGCAGGAATCCGAGCGCGCCCGCGGCCGTCATCAGCCGGCCGCGGGCGCCCCGGCCCCAGCCGGCGACGAGCCCCGCGGTCACGGCGCACAGGTACGGGACGGGGCCGGTCCCGGTCGTGGTGACGGCCCGCGCGAAGGCGACCGCGGCGGCGGGACGGTGCTGTACCGACCAGCGGTGCACGCTCTCGTCGAGTGGGTACGGGCTGCCGTGGCGGGCCGCGACCAGAGCGGTCAGCACGGCGAACAGGACTGCGCACAGCGCTGCGGCCAGGCCCCAGCGGGTGGCGCTCCGCACGGCGGGGACCCTCACCGGGGGGCGACCAGGGGCCGGAGCGGCGAGCTGCCCAGCCGCTGTACGAGGGGGGTCGCGCGGCGGGCCGTGCGGGTCAGCAGCCAGGCGACCACCGCCCCGACGACCAGGCCGGTGACGGCGTCGTGGGGGTAGTGGGCGCCCACCCAGACCCGGGAGAAGGCCATCAGCAGTGCGGCCGGCAGCGCGATCGCCGCGAGCCGGCGGTYGGTGACCCAGAGGGCCGCGGCCGCCGCGCCGGCGATGGCGGCGTGGTTGCTGGGGAACGACCAGTCACCCAGGGGCGGGCAGGCCTCCAGCGTGACCGCGTGCAGGGTCTGGCAGGGCCGCTGCTCCCGGAAGAGCGATTTGATGCCGGTGTCGGCGAGGAAGGCGAGGACCACGACGAGGGGCGCTGCCAGCGCCGTGGCGGTCCTCGCCGGGTCGGCCGCCGCCCGGGCGCGCCACCAGGCGGCCAGCATCAGTACGGCGAAGAGGGCGAGGCCGTAGTCGGACCAGGCGGTGACCAGCCCGTCGAGCCAGCCGGGGGCCCGCTGGGCGAGGCCGGTGAGCCAGGTGTACAGGTGTCCGTCGACGGCGGGGCCGTCCAGGGCGAGCAGGCTCAATGCGAGCCTCCGTTCGAAGTGCGGGGACTCCGCCGACGGATGACTTCCACGGCGAGCGGGGCGAGCGAGACGAGTACGACGAGGGCGACGATCGGGAGGAGGTGGCGGTCGACCTCGGGCACCGAGGAGCCGAGCGCGTAGCCGGCCGGCACCAGACCCACCGTCCACACGAGCCCGCCGACCGCCTGCCAGAGCGTAAAGGCGCGGACCGGGACGTTCAGCGCCCCGGCCATCGGGTTCAGGACGGTGCGCACGAGCGGCACGGAGCGGGCCAGGACGATCGCCTTGGCATGTCCGTACCGGTCGAGGAGTTCCTCGGCCTTCGCGGGCCCGAGCGCCAGCGGGCCGAGCGCCTGCGACGCCGCGGCGAAAGCGGGCAAGGTCACGTCGAACGGCTCCCATGGGGTGAGAGGAACGGGGTCCGGTACAACGCCCCTTGCCGACCGGCGGCTACAGTTCCCCAAGTGGTCTACAGAACTGTAGACGATCGATGTCTGGAGGAGCGCACCCATGGGCGACAGGAACCCGGAGCGGCGCCCCGCCGGCGAGCTGGAGGCCGGCGTGCTGGCGGCGCTCTGGGCGGCGGACGGGCCGCTGTCCCCGGGCCGGGTCCAGGAGATCATGGGCGGGTCCCTCGCCCGCACGACCGTGACGACGATCCTGTCCCGCCTGTACGAGAAGGGCGCTGTGACCCGCAAGCGGTCCGGCCGCGGGTTCGTCTACGTCCCGACCGAGGACGCCTCCGGTCTCACCGCCCGGCGCATGCACGCCGAAATGGCGAAGGACCGGGACCGCGGGGCCGTACTGAGCCGCTTCGTCTCACAGCTGAGCGGCGAGGACGAACGTCTGCTCCGCGCCCTGCTCGACGGGGAAGGGGACGACGCGGCGTGATCCACATCGCCTGGCTCCCCCTCCTCGTGCCGTTCCTGGCCGCACCGGCGGGCAGGCGGCCGGCCTCGCACCTGTCTCCGCGGCAGGCGGTCCGGCTGCTGACGGCGGCCGCGGCCGGCCTCGCCGCCGCGAGTACCTGCGCGCTGGCCCTGCTGATCGTCCCCGGCGCCACCCACCTCCACGTCGTGGCCGCGCCGGGCCATCTGCTCACCCCGCTGAGCAGTGGATCACCCGACGCCGTCATCGCGATCGCCGTCACCGCCGGGGCCCTGCTCGCCTGGTGCGCCGCCCGACTGGTGCAGGGGGTGCGCCGGCGCCGGACCCAGCTCCGCCGGGCCGGAATGCTCGCGGCCGAGGCGGACGGCGAACTCGTCGTCCTGCCGGACGAGCACCCCGACGCCTACGCGCTGCCCGGGAGCCCGGGGCGCATCGTCGTCACGTCCGGCATGCTCCGCGCACTGTCGGCGCCCGAGCGCGAGGTCCTGATCGCCCACGAGCGCGCCCACCTCCGGGAGCGCCACCACCTCTTCACCGCCGTGGCCGACCTGGCCGGCCTGTGTCACCCGGCGCTGCGGACCCTGCGCGAGCCGCTCGCGTACGCGCTGGAACGCAGTGCCGACGAATCCGCCGCCCGCGCCGTGGGCAGCCGGCGCCTGACCGCCCGGGCCATCGGCCGGGCCGCTCTCGCGACCCGCGCCTCCTCCGCTGCCGGCCGTACGCGGCCCGGGCCGGCCCTCCCGGCGACCGCAGGGCCGGTTCCCCGCCGCGTCGCCGCCCTCCTCGGCCACGGCACCGAGGCCAGGACGGCCCGGCCCCACGCCCAACGCGCCGCGGTCGTGGCACTGGTGGCCTGCGTGGCGCTCTCCGCCGGGGCGTCCGTCCAGGCAGCCGACGACCTGCACGACGGCATCGAAGCCGCCCAGGGCGAATCCCGCTGAGACCCCACGCCCGAAGCGGGCAGGTCCCGGGCGAAGCCCTGCCCCGGACCCGACTCCGACAGCTGCCACTGCCACTGCCACGACCACGGCCACGGCCCGCCGCCCGGCGTGCTGGCGTTTCCACGGGGCGGTTTGCGGGCGTCCTACGGGGAGGGGGTCGCGGGTGCCTGCGCAGTGGAAGTCGAGGATTCCCACGACGCGGTTACCGCGGATTCCCGCGGGACCGGCTGATGGCAGGCGGCGCGGGTGTCGTCTTCCTCCGTGCGCGGCCAGTAGCGTCCTTCGAGGGCCTCGGCGCTGCGGTTCAGCCGGACCAGGACGTCCTCCAGCTCCTGGACCTCCTCGGGGGACCAGCCGGCGACCACCCGGGCCAGGCAGGACCGGTTGACCTCACGGTCTGCGGCGAGGCGGCGCCCGCCTTCGGCGGTGATGCGCAGCTTGCGGGCCATGCCGCCGTCCGGGTCCGCGACGCGCTCGGCCAGTCCGCAGCGCAGCAGTGCGGCCGTCTGGCGGTTCACGGTCGAGGTGTCGAGCCCGAAGGCCTCCGCCAACTGCCCGATGGACATGGGGCCTTGGGTGTCGATCCGGCTGAGCAGCAGGTACGCCGACCGCTCCAGGCGTTCGGGGTCGCGCTCGCGCCGGGCAAGCACCTGGTGCCGTGAGAGCAGCATCAGCTCCCGCTCCAGTTTCTCCAGCACTGCGCCTCCCGCTCCTTCCGGCGCCCCATTATCGCCGACCCGAGGGCCGGTGGACCCTATCGAGCCACGATATGCATGCTACACAACATGTGTACTATGCACTTCTCGTCGTCACCCCGACGAGCCACAGCCTCAACCGGAGGATCCGCATGACCGTCACCACCTCCACCGCCTCCCGCGCGGCCGAGATCCTGTCCCGGCCCGTCACGCTGAACGGCCTGACCGTCCCCAACCGCATCGCGATGGCTCCGATGACGCGGATGTTCTCCCCGGACGGCGTGCCCGGGGAGGACGTGCGGGCGTACTACGCCAGCCGGGCCGCCGCGGGTGTCGGCCTGATCGTCACCGAGGGCACCTACGTCGGTCACGATTCCGCCGGGCAGAGCGACCGGGTGCCGCGGTTCCACGGCGAGGAGCAGCTGGCGGGGTGGGAGAAGGTCGCCGCGGCCGTGCACGAGGTCGGCGGCACGATCGTGCCCCAGCTGTGGCACATAGGCATGGTGCGCAAGCAGGGCGAGGCACCGTACGCCGACGCGCCCGCCGTCGGCCCCTCCGGCATCCGCGTCGACGGCACGGAGGGGACCGGCAAGGCGATGACCCGCGCCGACCTCGACGACGTCATCGGCGCGTTCGCCGACGCCGCCGCACAGGCCGCGCGGATCGGCTTCGACGGCGTCGAACTGCACGGCGCCCACGGCTACCTGCTCGACCAGTTCCTGTGGGAGCGGACCAACCGCCGCACCGACGCGTACGGCGGCGACGCCGTGGCCCGGACGAAGTTCGCCGCGGAGATCGTGGCCGCGGTCCGCGAGCGCGTCCCGGCCGACTTCCCGGTGATCTTCCGCTACTCGCAGTGGAAGCAGGAGGCCTACGACGCCCGGCTCGCGCAGACCCCGGAGGAGCTGGAGGCGATCCTGGCCCCGCTGGCGGCGGCCGGCGTCGACGCGTTCCACGCCTCCACCCGGCGCTACTGGCTCCCGGAGTTCGAGGGCTCGGACCTGAACCTGGCGGGCTGGACCAAGAAGCTCACCGGCCGCCCGACCATCACCGTCGGCTCGGTCGGCCTCGACGGCGACTTCATCCGCGCCTTCGTCGGCGAGGGCGCGGCGCTCGGCGACATCGACAACCTCCTGGACCGCATGGAACGCGACGAGTTCGACATGGTCGCCGTCGGCCGGGCGCTGCTCCAGGACCCGCAGTGGGCGGCGAAGGTCCTCGGCAACCGCTTCGACGAGCTGAAGCCGTACGACGCGACGGCCCTCAAGTCGCTCAGCCGGTAGCCGGTAGTAGGTCGCCGGTAGCCGTCCGGACGCCCGGACGTCCGGACGCCCGGACGTCCGGACGCCCGGACGCCCGGACGCCCGGTCCGCGAACGCCCCGTGACGTCGCTCCGCCGACGCCACGGGGCGTTCGCGCTCCGGTCGAAGACCGCCGAGCGCCACGAGCGCCGACCCGTCACCAGGCGGCGGAGACCGATGAGCTAGGCACTCCCCCGCACGTACCGGCGGCCTGCGGGACGCCGGCCCAGGGGTCAGGTGCGCGGGGTCCGGTGGTTACCCTCTGCGGCGCGACGCCCGTGCCTCCCCGGCCACAGCAGATGCCCGGTTCGGTTCGTGGGTGCGCCTATCCGGGTCACTTCCGCACGTCCCCCGAGCGGGAGGCCCTCGGTGGGGGTAGGTCGTTCCGCGCAAGGTGACCTTGGGATCCATGAGGAGATCAGCCATGTACGCGGTGATTCGGCGTTACGAAGGAGTGACCGACTCAGCCGAGGCAGGACGCCTGGTGGACGAGGGATTCGTGCCTCTCCTGCGCCGGGTACCCGGCTTCGTGGCGTACTACTGGGTGGACGCCGGGGACGGAGTGATGGTCTCCACCGGCGTCTTCGCGGACCGGTCCGGGGCCGAGGAATCGATCGGGCAGGCGGCGGACTTCGTCAGTGACCACCTCGCGCCGCTGCTCCCCAACCCTCCTCAGGTCACGGCCGGCCCGGTCGTGGCCGCTGGGTAGCGACCTGCGGAGCGGGCCGCTGGATCCCACCACCCGCGCTCCGACGACCGTCGGCCCGGCCCCGCGCGCGGGCGGGGCCTGACCGGCGAACCGCGCGCTAGAAGTGGTTCCATTCGTCGCCGGGCAGCGCGTGCCACAGGTCGAGCCAGTCGTGAAGCAGGAAGAGCGGTCGGGTCAGGACGACGTCGCCGGCCCTTTGGGCCCGGATCGCCAGGCCGAGGTCGGCGAAGACCGGATCGCCGGCGGGGCTGTACGTCAGGCTGTCGGGCCGCCGTGTCACCGTGCGGTGGACGAGCCAGTCCTCCACCTGGGAGGGTGCGCAACCGGTCAGCGGGGCCGCGTCCAGTCTCACCTGGGGTCCGGTGAGCGCGTTCACTGCCACACAGCCCAATCGATCACCCTTGAAGAGGGCCCTGATCCCGCTCGTGGTGAAGTCGGCGAAGTCGAGCCGGCGGTCCTCGCCGTCATGGGTGTAGGACGAGACGGCCGGCTGCTCTCCGAGGGCTGCGGCGATCTCCTCCGCGGTCATCCCGAAGTGCAGCGGGCCGACCCCGATGTACGGGGTGAACGTCCACTCGGCACGTTCCTCCTCCCCGGCGACCCGCCCCGGGCCTCGGTACCCCGGTTCGCTCCCCGGGGCGGCCACGGGCGGTTCGGGTGCCGGCTCTTGCGGGGAAGGCTGCGCGGGCGCCGTGCACCCCTCGGGCCGGCGGCCGGGCGGTTCCAGGGCCGCGGTGTCCTCGGGCTGCCGGGCCAGCCAACGGATCGCCCGCTCCTGCCCTTCCTCGAACGGGTTGTCCGCCAGTGCACGTGCCCGGTCCAGGGCCGCGCTGTGCTCCTCCTCCGCGGCAACGAGACCGGTGGTGTCCTCGTTCCAGGCCGCCAGCCGCTCCCGGGCGATCCGCCGGTGGTACGAGTCCACGCTGACCGCCAGGACCGCGCGGACGGCAGGTGCGTAGCGGGGTACCGACGAGGCGAGGGCGGGATCGGCGAGGAGCAGGGCGGTGGCCGCGAGCGCGGCCTCCCTCACCTGCGGATGGTCGTCCTCGCAGAAAGCCGCGATGCGGGTGTGGAGCGCCGGCCGTGCCGCACGCGCGGCGGCCAGATCCCGCGCGGCGCCGACACCGTGCTGGACGTCCGGGACACCCTGGACGTCCTGGCGGGCGATGTCGGCGAACGAGGCCAGCCAGTTCAGGAGTTCCGCGCGCAACGGCCGCCGGCCTGCCCTGCGCTCCCACCGGTCTTCGGCGAGGGTGCGCGGATCGCCGAGCAGGGCGGCGACGACCAGGGCCGCCGGGGCGGTCGCCGGGAACACGCGCTCCCGGTCGAGGAGCAGCCGGTACAGGTTCCCGACCGCCCGTACGCGGCGGGCAGGGTCGGGGGCGAGCACCGCGGTGAGGATGTCCGGGGTGTCGGGGACATTGTGCCGGCCCGTACACAAGTGCGGCAGCGCCTCCCAGGCGGTGCCGGTGAGCGCGGCATGCGCCGCCGGCGGCAGGGTGGCGGCAGCAGCGTCGTCAGGCCGGCCCGGGGTGGTCTCGTTGGTCACTGCCGCAGTGTTCCAGCCGGCTCCGACACCGGCGGCGGTACCCGGCGCAGGCCGGGGATGGCTCACGCCGGGCCGGCTCGGGACTCGGTCTCCGCCGGACCGCGGGCCTCCCGAACCGCGGGCCTCCCGAACCGCGGGCCTCCCGGGCACGGGTACGGGTACGGACCCTGATGCCCGTCGGAAACCCTTCGCGCACGTGCCGCCGCCGGAACCCCGGGGAGCGCCGGCCCGCATGAGCGGCCGGTCCCGGCAAGCCACTGATCGCGGCCACCTTTCGCCAACTCCCTTGAACCACTGTGAACTTGACTCACTCGCCAGTAACATCCCGACCGGCCGGTAACCCGCCGCCCCAGCAGCCGCCCGCGAAAGGGTCTCCTGCATGCGCTTGACCTCCCGCGTCGTCCCCGCCGCCCTCGCCTTGGCCGCCCTCCTGCTCGGCGTCCTCCCCACACAGGCCCAGGCCCGCCCCGACCCCGCCCCCGACCGCGTCACGGTCGGTGACCGCACCTTCATCGCCGACGGCCAGGGCCGCGCGCTGCAGTGGCGCGGCTTCAACCTCTCCGACAAGAGCAGCCGGGGCGCCGACGCGTTCGCCGACATCCACGAGAGCGACCTCAAGGACATGGCCGCCCGGGGCTTCAACCTCGCGCGCCTCGCCTTCTTCTGGGACGACCTCGAACCCACCCCCGGGCACTACGACCGCGGCTACCTCGCCAAGATGCGCCGCATCCTCGACTGGGCCGACCGCTACCACGTCAAGGTCATCCTCGACGCCCACCAGGACGTGTACGGACCGCACTTCGGCTCCCGCGGCGTCCCCGACTGGGCCACCCGCGACGAGGGGCTGCCGTTCACGCACATACCGGACGACTGGTTCTCCGAGTACTTCGAGCCGTCCGTACAGACCGCCTTCGACCACCTGTACAAGGACGCCGACCTCCGCGCCGCGCACGCCCGCATGTGGACGACGGTCGCCTCCGCCCTGGGCAGGCACCCGGCGCTGCTCGGCTACGACCTGATGAACGAGCCGTTCGCGAAGTTCCTCGAAGGCGAGGACCTCCCCGCCGCCGCGGGCCGCTTCGAGGCCACCGAGCTCACCGAGATGTGGAACCGCCTTGCCCGGGCGATCCGCCTGGTCGACCAGAAATCGTGGGTGTTCGTCGAACCGACCGTCATCGTCGGTCTCGGCGTCCCGACCCGGATGGGCCACATCGACGACCCGCACGCCGGCTACGCGCCGCACTTCTACGAGACCGCGATGGAAACCGGCGGCGACTACGACCCCGACGGCACCTTCATCCCCGCCTACGAGGCCGCGATCAGCGACTACCCGACCCGTAACCGCATGCCGGTGATCGTCGGCGAGTGGGGCGGCAACCCCTACGTTCCGCACGCGAGCCGGTTCGTCACCGACATGACGGCCTCCCTGGACCGCTTCTCCAGCGGCTGGACGTGGTGGCAGTGGTGCCGGGGCGGCGGCTACTGCTTCCTCGACCAGACGGGCGCGGTGAAGCCCAACGCCCGGCTGCTCGTCCAGCCCTACGCGCGAGCCGTCGCGGGTGACCCGCTCCAGTACGCGTACGACCCGGCTACACGCACCTACACCCTCACCTTCCGCACCCGCGACAACGCGGAGGGGCCCACCCAGATCACCGTGCCGAAGGACACCTACCCGGGCGGCTACCGCGTCAACATCCAAGGCGGCAGGGCCAGTTGGGACGGCCACGGCCAGACCGTCACCGTGAACACCCGCGGCAGGGCCGGAGCCACCTACAAGGTCACGATCAGCCCGAGGTAGCCCACCCGGTCCGCATGCGGCCGACGGTGCCATCCTGGCCGGTTTGCGCCCTGGACTGTACGGACGGGGTGGGGTTCGCTCGTACACCGACCGGCCCCACCGGGGGGCCGGGAGGAAACGGGGAAATCTCATGGCCCGCTCGATCAAGGCTCTCGCCGCGCTCGCCATGGCTGGGGCATCCATCCTCTGTGCGACCTCGCAGGCGTCCGCCGACCCGAACCCCAGCCACACCGGCTCCGCG
Organism: Streptomyces sp. M-16; assembly: GCF_052114405.1. Taxonomy (NCBI): domain Bacteria; kingdom Bacillati; phylum Actinomycetota; class Actinomycetes; order Kitasatosporales; family Streptomycetaceae; genus Streptomyces; species Streptomyces sp. M-16. Next base: position 42,924 of record NZ_JBFRER010000006.1, read on the forward strand.
CCGCAGTGGATCCGACTGAGCACCAGCCACTCCGTGGGCGTCTACACCGCCCCCAACGCGGGAGCCGGCAAGTACAACAACATCACCCTCGCGCCGGGCAGCGACTGGGTCTTCGCGGACTGCTGGGTGGCCGGCGGGTCCGTCGGCAGCGACGGCAACGTCTGGTACCGCACCACCAGCGTGTGGCAGTACAACCAGCAGGTCGGTACGGGGGTGACCTGGACGTTCGGACCGTACGTGGACGGCGCGGCGCAGTTCCACAACGTGCCCGGCCTCCCGCACTGCTGAACCCGCCGGTGGACACCCAGCGGCCCGCGCACCGTTCCCGGTGCGCGGGCCGCCGTGTCAGCCCGAGGGGAGCCGCCCGTTCCCGGCAACGGGCAACGTCCGCACCGGCGGCACCCTGCCCGCGACGGCCGAGACCTTCATCGCCCTGCCGTAATCGGCTCCCGTACAGCCGGAGGCAGGAAAGCCGACGAGACCGTGGGGGTGTTCAACCCCCACGGCCTCGCGTTCCCCGCACGCCGCGCCACGTACACCTCTTGCCCGCCCGGCGCCGGCCGCCGCCTCCCTGCCCGCCGGCCGGCCGGCCACTCTCGACACGTCCCATCACTGGGGAGGGCCGCCCGGTGCCCGGGCGCGGCGCCTCGCCGCCGCAGTGCAGCTCTTCGAGCGTGAGGGACACCTGCAGGTGCGGCCCGCACTTCCGCGACGTAAGCACCTCCGCAGGATCCGCTGCACCATCCCGGACAAGGCCGACCAGACCCGCAACCGCAAGAAGATCGGCTCTCGCGGCGGTCGGTCGCCCAAGTTCGACGCCGAGGACTACAAGGCTCGGCACGCGGTCGAATGCGGCATCAATCGCCTCAAAAGGCGCCACGCCGTTGCCACAAGATACGACAAGCTCGCCGTCCGCTACGAGGCGACCGTTCTCATCGCGGCATCAACGAGTGGCTGTGACCAGCACAGTTACGCCATGGCTGCCTCAAGCCACCCGGCGGCCAGGCCGCCGGATGACCCTGCGGATCGCGCCCATGAGCCGCGATGCAAGATCCAGCACCAGGATCAGGGCGGCCAGCATCAGGCAGGCACGCGCCGCCATCCAGGACCCCGCAGCGATGGCGCGCGCGTATGAAGCCACCCAGGGCCCCGCACTTCCAACGTCCCAAACAGCCCTCCGCGGGAAGTCGGCGCCGACCACCTCGCTCAAGAACCAACTCGAAACGGCGAGCATCGCCAGACCGAAGGCCGCGATCACAAGTCTCCCCAGAACCGGGCGTCGCTTCAGTACCTCACCCATGCCGTCCCCCTCTTCAGCGCCCTGGGAACTATACGGACCGTCGCGTGCTCGGCCCGCTGCACAGCACCTGTGGATCTCCAACTGTGACGTCGAGTGCGACATCCACTTCCGAATTTCGGCAGCTGGAGACCGTCTACGAGCGGCACCGGCATTGGTCTGCGGACGGCACGCGGGACCGGATTCTGCGTGCCGTCCAGGCGGACGCCGACTTCGCGGGCCGGATTGACTGGAGCATGGTCAGCGTCGATTCGACGTCCTGCCCGTGCCCATCAGCACGCGGCCGGGGCCCGAAAGAAGAATGGGGCGACGGGCCGCAGATGATCGAGGTCCTCGAACGCATCGTCGTTCCCCGACCGCACGGCGGACGGCCGCGCGCCCGGCCGGACCACATCGGCGGCGACAAGGCATACAGCTCACGCCGCAACCGCCGCAACCTGCGAAAACGCCAGATCAAGCACACCATCCCCGAACCAAAGGACCAGCGGGCCAACGCACAAGACGCGGAAGCAAGGGCGGCCGGCCCACCGGCTTCGACAGCAAGATCCACAAACGCCGCAACGAGGTCGAGCGCACGATCAACCGGCTCAAGAACTCCCGGGCCGTCGCAACCCGCTACGACAAGAGGGCCTACGTCTTCCATGGCACCGTCACCGTCGCCGCGATCCGGCTCTGGCTCCGCCCGTGAGATACACCCAGCACCTGGTCACGCCCAGGACTCCTTAGTTGCCAGCAGCGTCGTCCCATACAGTGCCGAAGCTATGACGGCACTTTCATCCTTCACCTTCGAGCGCCACATCGACGGGCTCCGCTACCACTTCGAGCGCGACGGCGAGCGCAACGGCCGCCCCGCCTACCGCCGAACGGACGGGAACGTGTGGTGTGTCTGGTCGCCGACCGACGGCTGGCACTGCGAGATCGCTGACGGCCTCGTCACCGCCCACCCCCTCAACAGCCACGCCGACGACCCCGAACCCCCCGCCACCGTCTGGCGCAGCTTCAAAAATGACCGCTCCTACCTCTACGACCTCCGGACCCTCGACCCCGAAGCATGATCCGCCGGACAGTGCCTGATCGCCGGGCCGGTCCGAAACCCCTTGGACGGCACGGGGACCGGCTTGCTGGAATGGGAGACGGCCACTGTCGGACTCGAAGGGATGCGGCGATGACCGAGATCAGGCTGCACCTGTCGGTGCGCGACCTCACCGACGCGGACCTGCCGGCCTGCGGCTGGGCCGGCTCCCCCAAGCACGTGCGCGAGCTCGTCCACCAGATCCGCCGCGCCGAGGCGGGCGAGATCGACTACCTGGCGGTGTGCACGCCGGTCGGGGTCCCCGTGGCGGTGGGCGGCATCGACTACGCGGTCAAGCCCGGCGCCGGCACGCTCTGGCAACTCAGCGTCCATCCGGCCCTGCAGTCCTGCGGGATCGGCACGCTGCTGATCCGCTCCGCCGAGCAGCGGATCGGCGCCCGGGGCCTGACCCGCGCCGAACTCGGCGTCGAGGAGGGCAACCCGCGCGCCCGCGCCCTCTACGAACGCCTGGGCTATCGGGCCTTCGGCCGCGAGCTCGACTCCTGGGACACGGAGGCCGAGGACGGCTCGCTCCAGCGGTACGAGACGATGTGCACGCTGATGCGCAAGGACCTGACATGACCCTGGACTTCGCGGCCTTCATGGCCGGTGCGACGGCCGACCCGGCCGTCGTCGGGCTCGTCCTCAAGGGCTCCCGGGCCCACGACGGCATGACCACCCGTCACTCCGACCACGACCTCTACGTCATCCTCGCCGACGACGCGGCGAGCGAGCCGGCTGCCCTCGACGGCTACCGCTCCGCGCAGCTCGACCTGGTCGTCACCACCCTCGATCGGTTCCGTCGGCCCCCGGACTGGGAGCGGTACGCCATCGCGCGCTCCAGGGTGCTGGTCGACCGACGCGACGGGGAGGTCACCCGGATCGTCGCCGCGATGGGACGGCTCGGCGCCGAGGAGGCGTTCCGCTCCGGCGCCGCCCTGCTGGATGCCTACGCCAACTCTCTCTACCGCTCGGTCAAGAACCGCCGCGATGGCAACCCGCTCGCCGGCCACCTCGACGCGGCCGTCAGCGTCGGATTCCTGCTCGATCTGCTCTTCGCCCTGGACCGCCGACCGCGTCCCTACAACAAGTACCTGGCCTGGGAGCTGGACCGGTTCCCGCTGCCCGGCTGGGAGAGCGCCGCGCTGCTGAACACCGTCGCCCGGATCACCGCGACCGGCGAAGTGGCGCCGCAGCAGCGGCTCTTCGCCCGGGTCGAGGCGGATGCCCGCGCCGCCGGCCACGCGGCGGTGCTGGACGCCTGGGGCGAGGACCTGCTGCTGATGCGGCCCCACCCGGACTCCCCGACCCGCCAGGCCTCCTGACCCCGGCCCATGGCCGAATCGAGCGAAGCCGCACGGAGCCTCCTCCAAGGTTCATTCGAGGCGCCGAGAGCTCGGTGCGACTGGACTGCTGGGCCCGGCGTCCCATGGTCGGCGCGTTGCCGATCAGGCACTCGATGTCGGTCCCCAAGCCAACGAGGGAATAGTCGAGGTAGCGCACGTCGGCCGCCTCGTCGGCGGACAGGAGCACCCTGGTCACGCGTGCCCCGGTCGGCCGCTGTCCGAGGTCAGGTGTTGCGCCTGATGGTTGAAGATCCTCCGGACCATCCGGGTAGCGGGCCCGCGTGCGTCCGAAGAAGACCACTCCCGCGCCGCCCAGGACGGCAGGGCACCGGGGCGACATGAGGCGAGTACCGGTACGAAGCCCCTCAGCATCAGGATCGTGCCGCAGCAGGTGACCACGTAGCGGCTGCGGATCCGGCTGGGCGCGACCAGGCCGACGTTCTGGGCGTAGGTCGTGGTCATGAACGCGCCGAAAATCGAGCCCAGTGCGGTGGCGACGCCCTGGCCGATCCGCGCACGCAGCGCGCCGGCCGCGTTCCGGTGCCCGCGCCACCCTCACGGTACGGGCTCGGCGCCCGGAGCCGGGCCACCGGCCAGGCCGGCTGCCTCCCCCACCGGCTGCGTGCCCGGCAACCTGGTCAATGCCCTCGTCACCGATCCATGAAAGATTCAGTGGCGCCCATCACCACTCCGGAACAGCAGGCCCGCAGACCGAGATCTCCCCGCCCCGCCCGGGGCGGGTGACATACCCACCCGAATGGAACCCGTGCACCGCAAGCTGATACCGGCCGCCGCCGTCGCCACCTGCGCGGCCGCCGTCCTCGCCTTATTCGCCGGGCCCGTCAACGCAGACGACGCCCCCGGCCCCGTACCCACCGCCTCGCCCACCAGTGGGCCGTCGGTCTCCCCCACCAGAGTCCCGTCCGTCCCACCGACCACCGGCCCCACGGTCATGCCGACCACCGCCCCCACGGCCATTCCGTCGAGCACCCCCGCTCCAGGCGGCTCCCCCACCACGGGACCCACCGGCGGCGTCACCCCGGCACCCGGCTGCACTCAGCCCGTCCCCCAGCTCCCCACCCCCGAGAGCGTCCCCGGGTACGGCACCGTCACCCTCGGCATGTGCGCCACCGACCACCGCACCGGCCGTGGCAGGCTCGTCTTCACCTCCAGTTCCGACAGCAACGACCCCATCACCTATCGGGTCACCCTGCGGTGGACGTACGAGGGCAAGCCCGAAGCCGGATGCGAAGCGTGCTGGTCCTCGGCCCGCTACGACTACACCGAGGACGTCTACGTCAACGACGCCGTCTACGCCGAACGCCTCACCGTCCCGTTCGTCATCCAGCACCGCGGCGAACTGATCGGCGAGCAGCGGCCCGGCACCGGCGTGACGGTTGTCGACATCCAGCCCATGGAACCCGCCTGGCAAGACAACCCGGCCTTCGTCGGCCCGGTACCCGGCGCCACACGGCCGACCCAGTCCTCCTGACCGCATGACGGCGCGGCCCTCCATCATCGTCAGGAGGGCCGCGAGCCGACAGCCTTCGGCCACTCACGGGCCGCCTGCGGCAAGACGGCTCTGCGCAACTGGCACGGCGACCACGCGGCGAAGACGACTCCTGATGCGGAGAACGCGTCAAGCGCACAGGCGAGATCGCCGGCACTCGCGCRCTCGCGCACTCAGCCCTCCAGTCGTCGGCGCGCGGCGGAGGTGTCCGCGTCGCGCTGGTCCGCTCCGAGGCAACAGTGCCGATCGCAGTCATCGATAAGTGGCTTTGAGCGGGATCCAGTTGAGATAATGCGACAGTGACCTCACACCTCCCCACCGGATGGACGATCGAGCAGATCCGCGCTCTCTCGCACGATCGAAGCGCCACGCCGCTCTCCCTCGACAGGCTCGTAGTCGTCGAGGGTCCCGGCCGGAGCGACTACACGACCCTCCAGCCTGAGGTCATCCTCGGCTTCCACGACCTGTGCCTCGTGCTCCACGCCGGAGAGTGGTACATGGGGCAACTGGACACCGACGGGTCGGTCGCCTGCTGGTCCTCCTACGGCCCCGACCTGGCCGAGGCCATCCGCGGCCTTTGAGCCGACCCTTCGGCCGCTCCCGCAACAGGCCCCTCCCGCAACAGGCCCCTCCCGCAACCGGCCGACGAACTCCCCCGCCCCGGGTCCCGGCCCTCGGCTACGACGATGCCGCGAGCGGGGACGCCGGCATGCCGGAATGCCCCAACGGCCGGCGTTACCGCACAGCTCAGGAAGTGCCCGGTCCATTTCCGGGCCGCTCGTCCGAAACCGGCGCTACCGGCTGTCAGTGCAGGCCGCGAAACTCTGAAGTGATCACCGATGGGGGGAGGGCGGATGGCGTTCCGGGCCGTGCACGCCGAGTGGGGAACCGTGTTCGCCCACCTGCCGGATCTGGGGTGCGGGCAGGCGTGGGAGGCGGTGTGGAAGGTCAGGCCGGCCGCGCCGATCTCCTGTGCCGAGTGCGGGCATTCTATGTACGCGAAGACCTCCGAGCGGGGCCTGCGGTTCTTCGCGCACGCGCCGCACGCCCCCGACTGCGAGATCGCCCGCCAGGGCGAGTCCGAGGCCCATCACCTCCTCAAGCTGGAGCTGGCCAGCGCGGCCCGACAGGCCGGAGCACACGCCGAGTTGGAGGTCCGGGCACCGGACGGCTCCTGGCGGGCCGACGTGCTGGCCGCCGATCCGGCCGGAACGTGGCGCATGGCCCTGGAAGCCCAGCTCTCTCCGATCACCGCAGCGGAGATCACAGGCCGCACGGAGCGGATGGATGCGCATGGCGTGACCTGCTGCTGGTTCAGCGACCGGCCCCGCCCGCCCTGGCTCGGCGCGGTCCCCTCGGTCCGGCTGGTCGCCGCGGAGGGTGGCATCGCGGTCGCCGAGGGCCTGGTGAAGTTCACCGGTGCCGCCTGGGAGCCGGCCCCTCAGGTGCCCCTCGCCGAATTCCTGCGCTGGGTGTTCACCTGCCGGATCGGCCCGCACCCCCCGCAGGTGCGGCTGCGCTATCCGCAGCGCCAGCTCGCCCAGGTCTGGACGGCGCCGCAGTACATCGCCGCCGAGGAGGTCTACCTGTGGCAGGAAGAGGAGCGGCAGCGCAAGGACGTGGAGGAGCGGGCACGGTTCCTGGAGAAGGCGGCGCGCAGGCGGGCCGACATCCACCGGAAGAACGCCGCCTCGCGCCGGGCCGCGCTGGAGCGGGCGGCGTCCGCCGAGGCGTACGCACGCCGGACGGAGCTCGGCCCCACCGGGCGGGCGCTGCAAGAGAAGCTGATGCGCCGGCCGGGCGTGGAGGAGGCGATCCGGTACCTGGCCCGTGAACACCAGGTCCCGGTGACGGTCGGGATGAGCACTGCCGAGTTGCGGTGGGGCGGTGGGACACCCCTGATAGGCCCGGACGGCATCCCGGCCGCCGTGCTCTCCCCGGTGTCCCGACTCGTACGAGGAGAGGCGTTCCGGCTGCTGGCGGGGATGCTGCTGCTGTTCGAAACCGCCGCCGAGCAGCAGCGTTTCGACCGCAACACCCGCCGCCGCAAGGTCCCCGTCGGCGGCTGGCGGATGGAGCACCTCCCGGCGGCGCCCACAGCTGCGGCGGGCACGGCGGACACGGCGGTGGTGCCCGCGCCCCGGAAGCCCCGCCCAGGCCGGCCGCGTCCGACGGGCAGCCGGTGCTCCTGCACGGAGCCGCAGCTGACCGCGGTCATCCTGGGCGAGACCCACCCGGCGGAGCCCGCCCCGCAAATGACCCCTGCCAGCGCCCTCTACACCGCTTCCTGCCTTTCCTGCGGGGGCACCTACGACAGGCCCTGGCGCCGCCGCACCACCTGACCTCACCAAGGACGGGGCCGCCGGCCACCCGACAGCCCTGTCGGGTGGCCGGCCTCGCCCTGCTCCACCCATCGGTGGCCGAGCCTTGGGCGCCGGGCCGTGCGGTACACGGCGCCTAGAGGTCCAGTGCCCTGGTTTCTCGTTGCCGCCGGCCCCGTGCTCCAGGCGGTCACGCCGTCGGCAGTCACCCCACGGGCCGGAGAGCCGGTGCCCAACCACGTGCAGAGCTGGCTCTCGGTGCGCGGGAGCGTGGCATGGCAGGAAGCCCGTGACGGTGACAAAGCCGGTCAACCCGTAGCGCGACGGTGCGGCCGAGGCATCCGTGGCTTCGACGGCGCCTTGGAACGTTGCCCCCGAGGCGGGTGCCCCGTCAGGGTGCGGAGCCGGGGGTTCTGCGGCTGCGCCGGGCGGGCGGGCAGGTGGGAGGGGCCGGAACCGGTGCAGTGGGCCGGCAGCCGGGCCGCGAGAGCCTGGCCGCCGGAGCGCCCGGACGGTGCGTCAGATCATGGCGAGCCGGTCCACCAGCAACTCCACCCTCCGCTCGGCGTCACCCGGCGGCAGCCGTCCCGCCCGGGTCAGGGTCGCCAGCCCGTGCAGGGCCGCCCAGAACACCTCGGTGAACAACGCCGGGTTGACGCCGTCGCCGGCGACCTCGCCGAGGCGCTCCAGCAGGGCGGCGAAGGCATCCTTCAGAGGCTCCGGGGTGTCCTCCGTCGCGAACGCCAGGCCGCCGTCGAGCTGGAACATGGCGTCGTAGACCGCCGGGTTCCGTTCGGCGAAGCCCAGGTAGGCGCGGGCGAGGGAGGTGACCCGGGCGCGCGGGCCGTCCGTGGCGGAGGCCGATGCGGAGGCCGATGCGGAGGCCGCGGCCCGCAGCGCCGCGGCCATCTCGGCGGCGCCTTCGAGGGCGACGGCACCGATGATCTCGCGCTTGCCGCGGAAGTGGCTGTAGAGGACGGGCTGGCTGTACTCGATGCGCTCGGCGAGTCGGCGGGTGGTGACCGCGTCCCAGCCCTGCTGCTCGGCGAGTTCACGGGCCGTCGCCAAGATGAGGCGCTCGCGGCCCGCCCGTTCGCGCTCCTTGCGTTCCTGTACCGACATGATTCGATCCTAGCACCGCTAGACATACGAGCGGCAGTAGCGCTAGCGTTGACTCATCATCTAGCAACGCTAGATCCCAGGAGGGGTCATCATGCTCCGTGCACTTGAGGTCTTCACCACCGTGGCCGTCGGCGTCATGGTGGGAGTGGAGTTCTCCGTCGCCTTCTTCGTCAACCCGATCCTCAACGGCCTCCCCGGGGACAACGGCCTGCGCGGCCGCACCCACGGGGCCCGGCTGCTCGGCGCCGTGATGCCGTTCTGGTACATCGGCTCGCTCGTCCTCGCCGCGGTCTGGGCCGTCGCCGGACGTGACCACCACGGCGCCGGCCTGGTCGTCACCGCCGCCGCGTTGCTGGTCCTCAGTGTGGTCATGTCGATCCTGCTGCTCGTCCCGATCAACAACCGGGTCAAGACGTGGACCGCCGACGGCCTGCCGGCCGACTGGAAGCAGCAGATGAACCACTGGGACCGCTTCCACTACGTCCGGGTCGCCGTGATCATCGCCGCCTTCACCCTGCTGGTCACCGCCCTCGCCTGAGCCCGCGGGCCGCTCGGCCATCAGCGCCTCACCGGCGAAAGGGCCGCTGCCCGCGCGGCCCGACACCGGTATCCGCGTGCACGGCGGCCGGCTATGCGCCCTTGCGGAACAAGCGGTTGATGAGGAGGCCCGCGCCGGGCTCCCAGGTGGGGCCCGGGGGCAGGGCGATGCCCACCTCCTCGGCCAGTTTCCGCAGGTGGACGTCGACGGCGGCCTCCACCAGCCCGGCGTGCACCGCGGCCGCCCGGCGGCCGCGCCGCCAGGCGACGAGGCCGGCGGCGACGCCCCCCACGGCGGCCGGCCACCAGAAGCAGCCGAGCACCAGGTAGCAGCCGGCCCACACCGATCCGGCCACCTCGGCATCGAACCGGGCCCGCGTGGACCGCAGCTCCGCCCTGACCTCCTCCGGCAGCACCAGCCACAGCCCGGGCCAGCAGGCGGCCAAGTCGATGCCGTACTGGCCCCGCAGGCGGCTCTCCACCCCGGCGAACCGGTCGCCGGTGTACGTGGGCCGGGCCGGTGAGGAGAGCCCCGTCCGGTCACGGCGGGCGGTGAGGTCCGTGATCTGCCGCAGTTGCGCGTCGTCGCGGTCGTACGGTGGGTTGTCGCGGCGGATCCCGTCGATCTGCCGCTGCAGGTCTCCCCAGAGCCCGGCCCGGCGTGCGGTCGCCCGCCGGGCCAGCCGGCGGGCCGGTCGCGGCCAGTCCCCCGTCCAGACCCGTACGGCGCCGTCGCTGCACACGCGGACGAACATCCCCATGGCCACGGCCACGAGGAGGGTCACCGCCACCGCCGCGACCTGACCCACGACCGGCCAGTGCGCCACGGTCGTCGCCCAGTGTCCGGCCTCCTCGATCAGGAGACCGGCGTCGAGGGCACGACCCTGGCCGAGCACGGCGGCGCAGGCGCTCGCCCCGACGAGGAGCAGCCCGGGCAGCGCCAGGGCGGACACCCACTTCTCGGCCAGTTTCTCCCCGAGTTGGTCGAGTACGGGGGGCACCGGCTCACGCCTCCAGGACGCGCAGCGGCTGGTCCCGCAGCCGGCAGCGCCCGCCGGCCGGTACCGCACCGCCCGGCTGCCGGATCTCCCTCAGGCCGCACCATCCGTCGGGGCACAGGTACGCCTCACCGGCGGGATGCGGCACCAGTCCGGGAACGTCGCCCCCGCCCTCCCCGCGCGTCGTGCCCGTGGCGCCGGTCAGCACGTGCTCCGGGACGCCCAGTCCGGCGATCGCCTGCCGTACGGTCGTCGTACCGGCGCGGACGGCCCGCGCGGCGGAGCGGAGTTCGTCACCCCGGCCTTCGGACGCCATGACGTCGTCCAACCATGACATCGCCGCGCAGAATGCCGCGCGCAGCGAACGGTCCTCCTCCATGGCCCTTCCCCCCTTCGTCTCGTCGTTACGGTCCGCTGTGGATGACCGACGCCCAGAACAGCGGGTCGTCGTAGTCGCCGTGGGCGCGCAGCTCGGCGACCGCCCGGTGCAGGGCGTACGCCGGACCGGGGCCGTCCGGTGCCGCGAGGTTGCGGTAGACCGCGCGGGCCAGGAGCGGCCCCATGGCGTCCTGGACCGTCCACAGGCTTCCGATCACGTGCCGGTAGCCGCACAGCTGGAACGCGGATGCCACGGAGATGACTTCGTCGGCCAGCTCCTCCCCGGCGGCCGCGCTGTGGCAGGCGGACAGGTAGGCGAACTCCGCGTTCGGCAGCCGCTCGGTGGCCAGCTCGCGCAGGGTCAGCTCGCCGCCGGACAGCAGGAGCCGGCTGTGCGAGGGGTCGCCCGGGTCCCGTACGCCGTGACAGGCCAGGTGCGCGTGGGTGTGCGTGCGCAGCGCGGCGAGCACGGCGTCGGGTGTGGCCTCGGTGTCCCGCAGCCGCTGTCGGCGCCCCGGCATGTGGCTCGCCGCCGTCAGCTCGTCGTCCAGGGCTGCCAGGCGTGGGTACGCCTGGCCGGCGGCGTCGACGGCGACGGTCAGGAGCGAGGCCCGGTCGGGGGACGGGGCCGGCCGGGAGCGCGCGTGCAGCAGGGAGCCGAGGGTCGGGACGTACGAGGAGACGACCCGGTCCTGGACGTACGCGCCGTCCTGGTCGAGGAGGGCTGCGTGCAGCGGCAGCAGGGACAGCACTCCCGTCGGGCACCACCACAGCCGTGGCAGGGGCTCGCCGGGGAGCGGGTTCCGGCCGAGGCCCAGGCGGTCGAGGACGGGGCCGGCGATGTGTACGCCCAGCCATCGCAGGGTGTCCTTCATGGCGCGGTCCTGCAGGTAGCGGTCCGGGCCGGGGGTCGCCCGGTCGACGAGCGCGGCGACGGCGGTGCGGAAGGTCTCGGCACGGGCGGCGATGTCGTCCGCCGTGACCTGCAGTGGCAGGTGTTCCAGGGTCCCCGGACCGTCGGTGGAGGGAGTCAGCAGCAGGGCGAAGCAGGCCTGCGGTGACACATTGATCACGACGACCGGCCCCTGCGCCGCCGCGTCGCGCAACTTCTCCCAGGCGGGCGGCCGTTGGAAATGCTCGAAGTTGGTCAGGGCCCGGATCTCCTCCACCAGGGAGTCGAAGTCGCCCGCCGACCTCCGGCGCTGCTGCGGGCTGCGGTGTGATGCCACCAGCTCGGCGCAGACCCGCTCGAAGCGGTCGGCGAGCCCGGAGTCCGCAACCCTGAGGTCGTCGTGCCGGCCACGCAGCTCCAGCGCCTGGGCCAGCAGGACGCCACGCCCCTGTTCCAGCCGGACGAGGGCCTCCTGCACCTCTCCGGCCCTGATCGATACCGCCGCGGCCACGGTGGCGAGGGAAGGCAGCTCGCGCAACCGTGCTTCCTGCGACTCACGGCCGAGCGCACGGCCTGTCAGCTTGGGCACGAGATCGCTCAGCGCCAGGTCGAAGGCGGTGCGGGACCGTTCCAGGGCGCCCAGTTCGGCGGCTCCCATGCCCCACAGGGCGGCGCAGTGCAGCCGACTGCGGATGTCCTGGGCGGGCGCCAGCGCGGTGACCTCGTACTGGTCGACCGCATCGGCCAGGTCCTTGACGTCACCCAGCAGCCGGGCCCGTGCGTGCAGGACGTGCCCCAGTTCCAGCCGGGCCATCAGCTGGTGGGGGCCGGCGTCCGAAGGGTCCCCGGCAAGCGGCCTGAGCAGCCTCTCGGCCGCGCGGAGGTCGCCGGGCTCCTCGGTGTGCGTCCCGCGCTCCAGCAGGGCCACGGCCAGTTTGATCGCCATCACGGGGTGGTCGTGCTGGGACGGTGGTGTGGCCGACACCGCGAACGTCAGGTCGTCGATGGCCTGCGTGATGTCGGCGAGGTCGTGGTGGCGACCGAACCGTGCGGTCAGGACGGCGGCCCGGTTGGTGAGCCGCTGGGCGTGGTGGGCAGAGGCGGCCGCCCGTGCGACGGCGGGATGGTGGACGGCTTCCGCGGCGGCTTCGAGGTCGGCGGCCTGCCCGAAGGTCTGGTACCGGTCCAGGCGGGCCAGGCCCAGGAAGGAGGAAGTCGCGGCAAGCGTCTCGTCGTCCAGCGCCGCGTTCTCGACGGCGGTCCCGAGGACGGTCTCAAGGACGGCGATCGATGCCTCGAGATCGGCGATCTCACCGGTGAGCTCGAAGCGCATCCGCAGTACCTGCCCCAGTTCGGCGCGGCGCCGGCTGCGGTGCGGCTCTTCGGTCCGGGGCGCGTCGACGGCCGCGCGCAGCGTGTCGACGGCCCGGTCGAGCCGCTCCCGGCTGCCGTCCCGCATGTATGCGCTGACCTCGGCTTCCGGGCTGTCGTCGGGATGCACGGCGGGCGGCTCTTCGGCCAGCGCCTGCCTGAGCCCGGCCAGCATCCCGGCACGGGCGGGGTCGCCGTCGGGCAGGGAGGCGAGGGCCCGGCGCATGTGGTCGAGCCCAACCCGCCGGTACTTCCGGGGCTCGCCGGCGACACCGGCCATCGCCAGTGCGGCCGAGCCCACGTTGAAGGTGATGTAGGGCTCGGACGGCGTGCCCTCGGCCTCCTGCCGCGCCCAGAGGAGGCACACGGTGGACGCGGTGATGCCTTCCTTGTGGCCCTCCTCCACGCTGCCCAGGAACAGGGCGACGCCCACGGCGTGCACGATCTCGTACGCGGGGGCCACTCCCTGCGGATCCCGCTCGTGCAGCTCGCGCAGGTCCTCGGGCACGAGCTCGGGCCGGACCGCGTGCACGACGTCGAAGAGGAACCGGGTGGCATTCACGTTCCACTCGCGCTGTTCCTCGGGCAGGTGGCGGGACCGGGCGAGGTAGTAGCAGGCGGCCAAGTAGACCTCGTCGAAAGCGAGGTCTGCGGCCGCGCCCGTCTGGTCCGGCGTCAGCCGGTCACGCACGTCGTAGAGCGTCATGGCGACGTTGTAGTGCGTCCGGGCGGCCAGCACACTGTCACGCGTGTCGGACGACCACGGCACGGGTCCCTCCGGATCCGACATCGCCTGACGGACCGCGGCACGCAGACCCGGATGTAATGCGGCCATCGCCGTTCCCCCGATCACCCGCCCGCATCGGCTCCTGCGGTGACGGCAAACGGTAGCGAGCGTGGGGCGGGGGTGGGGCGCGAATGCTGAAATACCTCCCCGCGAACGCTCTCCGAGAGGCCGGGTCGGGGGGCGGGCCGCACCGGTCACGCGCCGGTGTGGGCCTCGTCCGCCCGGGGAGCGGGCGGCCGCCCGTCACCGGATTCCGCGGCGGCGCTTCATGTACGAGGAGGTCACGGCCGTCATCAGCACGGGTATGGCGGCGAGCGGGGCGAAGAAGCAGGCCCAGACGACCCGGGCCGGACCGTTCGACAGGTACGTGTGGCTCTCGACGGTCAGCGCGACCACCACCTGCCACAGCGTCACCGCGACCAGGACCGCTGCGGCTGTGCAGGCCACTGCGGCAAGAGTCCTGGAGCGCAGCAGCCGCTGCCGGTCGCTCACGAGCAGGAGCGGGAAGAGGGCGGCCAGTTCGGCGAGGACGGACAGACCGACGACGTACGCGATGCCCCACCCCGGGATGGCGTAGACGTCCCGCAGGACCTCGTCGCTGTAGCCGACGTAGACCCCGGACGCCATGGCGATGCGCCATAAGCCGGACGGGAGGGCGCACAGGGCGATGGCATGGGCGGCACGGCGGGCCCAGACCGGGGCAGCGGCGGAAGCACCGGGCATGTCGGTTGTCGTCATGTCCCGATGCTGCCTGCGGGCGTGCCGGTCTCGCGTCGCCCGGCAGGACGACCCCCGGCCTCGGCCGGCTCATACCCGAGCGATGAACCGTCCCCCGGAAGAATGACAGGGGCGGGACACCGGAACCCAGAGGTCACGAAAGGGAGGCTCCTCCGGCTGCCCCTCCCGTATTCGCCCTGCGCGACGCGAGACGGCTGCGATCTGGTGAACGAGCTCCAGGCCGCGGCCCTCTCCCGTCCCGCGGACAATTTCGCGATGCGGATGATCGAGCCGGTGCGTGTGCTGCGGCATTGGGCCATAGCGCACCAGCCCGAATTCAACCTGCTGTTCGGCACACCGGCCACGGCTGCCGGTGACGCGCACCGCGAGCTGACCAGCTCCTGGGTGCGGCGGCTCGCCGGCCTCTGGGGTCTGGTCGTCGCGCAGCTGTGGGCGGACCGCCCGTTCCCCGTTCTCGCCGAGGACGAGATGGATCCGCGCCCGCGGCAGCAGATGCCGGACTACCGGGCGGACACCGGGGTGGACCTTCCCGCGGCGCGATGGTGGGCTGCTGGCGGTCGCTCTACGGCCAGATCGCGCTGGAGGTCTTCGGGCACTTCGCCCCTCTCTTCTCCGACCAGGAGCCGATGTTCGAGCTGCTGATGCAGGAGCTGGTGCGTGGCATGGGCCTCGAAGGGCCCGACTCGCTGCAGGGCGCGTCGGCCGTGGTGGTCCGCAGCGGCGACGGGCCGTCAACCGCGGGGATCCGAGAACATCTGCACGAGGTGCCGGGCGAATTCCCGCATCAGCTCCGGCCGGATCCGGCCCGGCCGGTCCCGCCATCGGGTTCCACGAGGCCCACCCCGGGCCCGTGTCCGGTGGCCGGGGTCGCTACGGTCCGGGCCGGCGGGGCGTCCAGGGCGTCCAGCCGTAGCAGGCTGTAGCGCCGTTGTACGACGGACAGGCCCGCGACCGCCGTTCCGAGGACGAGCCATCCCACGGGTCCGGCCGCCATCACGGCGCCCGTCAGCAGCGGCGGCCCGGCGGACTTCTGTACCGACTGGGCCATGCCCGCCACCCCCAGGTAGGACGCCCGCGCCTCCTGGGGCGCAAGGGACACCGCCAGCTCCCAGGAGCTCACCGACCGCACCAGCTCCGCCAGGGTGACCAGGACCGCCACCGCCAGGAGGACGACCGAGGCGGTCCAGGCCCCGCCTCCCGTCGACAGCACGAGCAGGGCGCAGGAGGCGAACATCGTCAGCCCGTACAGGCGGACCGCGGCCGCCGCCTGGCGCGGCGCCTCGACCCTGGCGGAGACCCGCAGTTGCAGGACGACGACGAGCACGGTGTTGATCACGAGGAAGGCCGGGACCAGCGCGTGGGGTGCGTCCGTGTGGTGGACCAGCCACAGCGGCAGCCCCACGTTGAGGACCGAGTCGTCCAGGTTCATCGGCATGTCCAGCAGGACGAACCGCAGGTATCCGCGGTCCCGCCAAGGGCTCGGTCCGGGCTGCAGCCGCCCGGTCGGTCCGTACGGTCCCTCCCGCCCCTCCTGGCCGGCCTGACCGGCCGGGCCGCCCGTGCGGGCCCGCACCAGCGGGCGGCCGCCCGCCTCCCCGGTGCGCCACACCAGCGTGGCGGCCGCTACGAAGGACAGGGCGTTGGCGAGGATCAGGACCTGGTAGGCCTCGCGGCTGCCCACCGCGAGGCCGATCGCGGCGAGGCCCGCGCCGAGCGCGTAACCGGCGTTCGCCGAACTGCGCGACAAGGCCTGGTAGGTGGCGCGCCGTTCGCCCGCGACCCGGGTGGCGAAGAGCATCTCCAGCGTCTTGGCCGCCCGGTCGCCCAGGTTGGTCAGGGCGACCACGAGCAGCAGCGCTTCGAAGCGGGTGACGACGAGCAGCGCGCACAGGGTCGCCAAGCGGAGCAGATGACAGCCGATCAGCAGCGAGCGCACCGGGAACCGGCCGGCCAGGTGGCCGGCGAGCGGCGAGCCGGCGATGCCCGCCACTCCGGCCGTGCCGAGCAGCAGGCCCAACTGCCCGGCGTCCAGCCCGACGACGAAGGTGAAGTACAGGACGGAGGCCGCGGCCCACACTCCCGAGCCGGTCCGGTCCAGCAACAGGGCGAGCAGCATGATCCGTGCGGGGCGGCCCCCCGGCGGCCGGCGCAGCTGCGCCAACAGGCCGGGCCCACCCCGCCGGCCCGGCCCGGCTTCTCCACCCCGCCGGCCCGGCCCGCCGCCCTCTCCGCCCCGCCAGCCCCGCCGGCCCCGCCGGCTCTTCCCGCTCCCCCGGCCGTCCCCGCCCCGCCACATCCCGAGCCCCGTATCCTCAGCAAAAGTATCTCGATGTCGAGATACCCGACGGCGGTCAGCCTGCCCGAGATTAATCTCGACGTCAAGATACTTACGGGGTCGTACAACCGGTCCGACCAGGACCGGGCCCCGGGCGGCCGGCCCCCTGCCCGTCGACGGCGATTCGGCCGCCGTGTGGCGCACGGCAGGACCTCTGCCACCATGGCCCCATGGACGCACCGACCCGTGGCGCGTGGCTCCGCGCCGGAATCAGCCGTGACGGTGGCCCGCTCGAAGAGACCGGGCACGTCGTCTGGCTCCAGAGCGGCGCCCTGTACGCGGACAGCCGCGGCTTCGCCGGGAGCACCTCCTACGACGGCGAGCAGGTCACCTTCCACCACGACGTGGGCTCCCCCGGCCACGACATCGGAACCCTGCGGCCCGAGGGCACCCGCATGATCGAAACCGGCACCAACCTCGACGGCAGCACCTTCCTGGAAGTCTGGACGCCCCTGCCCGACAGCGACGGCCCCGACGGCTCCTGGACCGCGGCCGGCACCCAGACCGTCCGCGTGGGCCGTCACGTCGTCCACGTCGACGCCGCCGCCCGGGGCACCCACTTCACCCTCCCCGCCGACCTCCCCTAGGCCGTCGAAGGAGCGCCCGCCCGCGCCGGTCAGAACTCCACGGTGACGAAGCCGTCCTCGTCCGCCGCGGCCGGTTCGACCACCCGGTACCCGAACTCGTCCTTGAGGGCGGCCAGGTCCCAGTTCGCCGCCCGTTCGCGGTAGTTGAAGACCAGGTCCTTCGCTTCCCCGCCGTGCTGGAGGATGCGGGCGACGGCGATGTCGTCCGGGTGTCCGTGGATCTTTCCGTTCGTGGAGATCAGATAGCGGCCGCAGTCGAGGAGGCCGAGGAACTCGTTCGAGATGTTGTGGGCGCTGCCGTGGTGGGCGACCTTCAGGGCGTCGATCCGCAGGCGCCCGCCCTCGGCCTCGGCGCGCGGGCGGAGCGAGGCCGCCAGGCGCCGGTCGTCCGCGTCGCCGGTGAGGACGATCCGGGTGCCCTCGAACGAGAAGAGCAGGCCGATGCTGGTGCGGTTCGTCGCGGAGCCGTCGCGTTCGAACGGCGCGGCGGCCAGTGCGGCGACGTCGACCGCCCCGAAGTGTTCGATGCCGGGCACCGGATGCCTCTCCTGAGGGTCGACTCCCGGGATCAGGCCGGCCTGCGCGCACTTCGTCTCCCACATCGGGATCAGCGCCTCCAGCAGACCGCGGTCCGGCGCCAGCACCTCCATCGTGGAGCCGTCGTCGAACCAGGTCAGCGGATGGCCGACCTCGATGCTGCGCCCCTGGAACGCCTTGTTCCACGGCAGGTGCCGGGTCATGAGCGTGGTCGTGAGCATCTCTCCTTCCACCGCGCCGAAGACGTCGCGGTCGTGGAGGTGGTCGAAGCCGTTGAACCACACGTCCCCGAGCTCCACCGGCTCCTGCGCGTCTTCGAGCAGCGACAGCACGCCGAGGATGTGGTCCTGGTCGACATGGGTCACCACGAGCACGTCGATCGTGCGGTCCAGACCGGCGAGGAGGGGCTTGATCCGCTTGTAGGTGTCGTGGCGTCCGCCGTCGACGAGGACCCGCCGGGTGAAGTCGGCGTTGCCGTATTCGAGGAGCAGGCAGTCGCCGTCCTCCGCGGGCAGCATCCTGAGCCGGATCATCACGTCCTCCTTTGCCGCAGGTCGAGGATCAGGAACGGCTCGCGCGTGTCGGCCAGCCAGGAGAGCCGGCGCGCCTCGTCGAGGCGGCGTGCGCACTCGGGGTCCTCGGGGAATGCCGCGAGCCCGTCGGCGAGCCAGGAGAGCCCGAGCGTGTAGAAGGGGATGCCGCGGTCGAAGGCCTCGATCAGCCCGTCCCGGCCCCGCCGCACGTCCCGCCGGTCCCCGGAGGGCCGGCGCAGCAGGCGTACCGCCCGCAGGATCGCCCCGTCGGCGAGCCAGGGGAACCCGTCGGCCAGCCGCTCCAGCCAGGGGTCCCAGCGCGTCTCGCCCGGCGTGTGGTCGGTGCCGATGAGGACGTAGCACCCGGCCGCCGCCGCGAGGGGGTTGCCGGGCTCGGAGTCGAGCATCGCCTCGACGTCGGTGAAGAGCCGCGCCGCGGTGTCCAGGGCGCCCTGGGCCAGGTACGCGAGCCCCGCGCCGACGTCGGCGTCGCGCACGGACACGGAGACGGCGCTGCCGGTCGGGCTCTGCCGGAGGTTCACCAGCACCTCGGCCTCGGCATCGCCCCACGGCAGGGGCAGGGTGACCAGCCGTACGGACCCGGCGGCCTCCACGACGAGGAACTGCCGCTCGCCGACCGGCCCGCCGGGAGCCCCGACGGGGCCGTTCGGACCGAACCGGTACAGCGGCGTGACGGCTCCTCCGGCGTCGAAGGGCGCCGGCAGGACGCGGGGTCCGCCCGAGCCGATGGATCCGGCGACCGAGGTGCCCGGCGGGGCCTGTGCCAGGTCCAGGATCGACGCGAAGGACCAGCGTGCGGGCGCGCAGTCGCCGATCCAGGTGGCGAGGGCGGCCAGGTCGACGGCTCCCCCGGGTCCGGCGCCGTCCGGGCGGGGGGCGGCGGCGACCAGGGGGCGCGAGGCGACCGACTCCGCGAGCGGGCTCCGGGCCGCGCCGTGGTAGACCCCGCCCGGCTCGATGTTGCCCATGAGGTACTGCCAGGCGTGCGTCTCGTAGGGCGAGTCCGTCATGGCGAAGTCCACCGGGGTCTCCCGGCCCTCCACCGCCACGGCGCTCTGTGTGAGCACCAGCCCGGAGGGCAGGGACGCCGACACGACGTAGCGCCCCGGTGCCACCGGGTAGGGCGTGGGGCTCGGTGAACTGCCGCAGGGGATGAGGACGTCGTGCCGGGACGAGCCCGTGAGGTCGGCCGAGCGGATGTCCCCGACGATCACGGCGTCGTTGCGCTCCCCGCCGGGCGCGAGGAGCAGCCTGAGGGCGAGTACGGCGCTCACGGCCGGGCCAATCGGAGGTGGAACAGGGGCGGGCGGGCGTCGAGTTCGTCCCTGCGTACGTCTCCGGGGCCGAGGACGGCCTCGACCTCGTACTGCCCGAACGGCAGGAGCAGGGACCACTCGGTGAGGTCGGGTTCGTCGCCGGCGGCGGGGGGCGGGCGCCGCCGGTCGTCCTGCCCGGGGTGCCGGCAGGCGAAGTCGGCGAGCGCGTTGTCCGTCTCCGGGACGCAGCCGATGTACACCGGGACGATCGGGTCGCCCGGCAGCTCGTGGAAGACGAAGTCGAACGACTCGGAGGTGACGGGTACGGCCGCGTTCGTGAGGGAACCGGCGAACGCGGGCTCCCTCATGAAGTGGCCGATCGCGTGCGTCAGGGTGCCCGTGGTCACCCGCCACACGCGGCCTTCGGTGTTCTCGCTCGCGGCGCCCTCCACGCTCTGCAGCAGCGCGGAGGTGAACAGGCTGGCCTCGCCGGCCCGCCCGAACGTCTCCTCGCCGTGCAGGGTCGCGTAGATGACGGCGTGCTCGCGCGGCACGAACCCTTGGGGCCGGAACATCTCGTTGCCGTCGATCGGGACCCGCCCGAGCGAGGTTGCGCCCACGGTCCTGCCGAGCGCGTCGGAACCGGCCCGGCAGGCGTCCACGAAGAAGACCTGCTGGCCGGCCCGGCAGCTGTTGAGCCCCCTCTTCAGCCCTTCGAAGTGCAGGGCGCCGTTCATCGGACTGTTGAGGTCGGCGAACATGTCCGCGGCCAGGAGGGAGGTGTCGAACCCCAGCGAGACGCCGTGGCCACAGAAGTAGAAGACCAGCCTGGCCTGGTCGTGGTCGCCGCGGTCCTTCCACTCCAGGACGGCGGCCACGATGTTGTCGATGGTCGCGGCTTCGACGGCGTGCTCCGCACCGGTCCGCGGATGGACGAAGGGGCCGGGTACCTCCTCGCCGAGCAGGAGCGCCAGGCTCGCGAGCGGTCTGCCCCCGTCGTGGTACCTGCCGATCATCCAGGTGGCGAACCGGCGCGCCGAGAGGGGTGGCGAGGTCAACTGCCGCATGCCCGTCGCGCCCGGATGGGTCGTCGGCGAGGCCCCGCCGTCCAGGTGCGTGTACGCCCCGATCCCGATGACGAGCGCATGCGTGGACGCGGGCCCCGCGTTCTCGTCGAGGTGCACCGTGAAACCGACCATGGGACCCTCCGCGGCGCGATGCATCGGCAGGCCAGCGCGAGGCTTTCCTCTCATTATAGGAATGGGTACGGCATATGTCCCCCGGAGGCCCTGGCGGGCAGGAACATCGTGGTGCGCCTCGGCCGGAGGGGGCAGGTGGCGGGGCGGGTCGGGGCGCATCGGATTCCCGGTTGGCGAAAGGCCGTCGGCCGGACATGATCGGGGGCGTGATCCTCTCCCATGACGCGGCCGGTTCGGGCCCTGCTCTCGTCCTCCTCCACTCCGGCGTCTGCGACCGCCGCATGTGGGACCCGCAGTGGGAGTCCCTGCGGGCCGTCGGGTACCGGGTGGTCCGCCCCGACCTGCGCGGTTTCGGCGAGACCCCGGCCGAGGCCGGCGACTACGACCCCGTCGCGGACGTGTGGGAGTTGCTGGACTCGCTCGGCATCGAGCGGGCCGCCCTGATCGGCGCTTCGTACGGAGGCAAGCTGGCCCTGGCCGCCGCCGCGCGCCACCCCGAGCGGGTCACCGCCCTGGCCCTGCTCGCCTCCGGCCTCCCCGGCCGGGCGCCGAGTGCCGAACTCCGCGCCTGGGGCGCGCGGGAGGACGCCCTGCTGAACGCGGACGACCTCGACGGCGCGGTGGCCCTGAACGTCGACACCTGGCTCGGGCCCGACGCCACCCCCGGGACCCGCGCGGCGGTAGCCGAGATGCAGCGGCACGCCTTCCGGGTCCAGCTGGCCGCCGAAGCCGCGGAGGCCGCCGCCGAAGCGGCCACCGAAGCGGCCACCGAAGCGGCCACCGAAGCGGCCACCGAGGCCGAGGCCGCCACCGTGACCGGGACCGCCGGGCCGGCCCGGCCCGAGGCCGACGAGTCGCAAGAGGCGGGTGCGGCGCAGGAGACCCGGCAGGCGGCCCCCGAGTTGGACCTCTCCGGGATCGCGGCCCCCACCCTCGCCGTCGCCGGCGCCCATGACTTCGCCGACCACCGCGAGATCGCCGTAGACCTGGCCGGGCTCCTCCCGAACGCGCGCCACCTGGAGCTCGACTGGGCCGGACACCTCCCCTCCCTGGAGCGCCCCGAGGAAGTCACCGCCCTCCTGGTGGACTTCCTCACCGAGGCGGGCGTGACCCCCTCGGCTGACCGCGGCCGGTCAGCCCGCTCCTGACGGGCGACGTCACGCCGCCGGTCTCCTGAGAGTGTGCGGGGTGGCCGTCGCACTCCGGTGCTCGGCTACCTCGGGCCGGCGCAGGGGTCGCAGCAGGAGGGGGCCGGTTCGACGCAGACGCTGACGGTGTCGGTGTTGTCGGTGGTGTCGGGGTCCTTCTCGTTGGCGGTGGCCGTGGCGGTGTTGTCGATCAGGCCTGCCGTGGTGGCCTTGGCCCGCAGCACGAGGGTGGCGGTGGCACCCTCGGCCAGGCCTCCCGGCCCCCACAGCCCGGTGGCCGGATCGTAGCTTCCGGGGCCGTCGGCGGACAGGAAGGCGAGGCCGTCCGGGAGCCGGTCGGTGACCGTGACGCCGGTGGCGCCGTTCGGACCGGCATTGCGGACGGTGATGCGGTAGGTCACCGTCTGGCCGACCGTGACGGTCGTCGCGTCGGCCGCTTTCGTCACGGTCAGGTCGGCGGCCGGTTTGACCTGCGTGACCTCTTCGTTGGAGGTGGACGTCAGGGGTTCCGGCCTGTCGCCGAGCCGGTTCTCGTACGAGGCGGTCGCGGTGTTGCTGATCTGCCGGCCGCCGGCGGCCCGGTCGATGGTGACCCGGTACTCGACCGTGGTCCCCGCCGGCACCGTCTCGGTACTGGGCAGGCTGCCCCCGTCCACGGCGGTGGCGCCGTTGCCGAGGCGGAAGACGACCTTGTTCGCCGGGCTGTCGTAGTGCGCCTGATCGTCGCCCTGGGCATCGCTCTTCGCCCCGGCGTTCGGGCCGTCGAGGATCCGCAGGGAGCCGGGCAGATACGTCGTCCCCCGCGGGATGGCGTCGGTCAGGGCGAGGTTCTCCGCCGCGCCTCCGCCCTCGTTCCTGGCGGTGATGCGGTAGGTGATGACGTCGCCCACCTCCAGCGGTCCCGAGGGGACGGCGGTCTTGTCGAGCACCACGTAGGGGGCGGTGCCGAAGAAGATGCCGTCCAGGAAGTTGCCGATGCCGCGGTTTCCGCCGGCGGCGGAGATGGAGCGGAACGCGAAGCGCGTGAGCGTCTGGCCCGCCGGAACGGTATAGGTGCCGGTGTAGTAACCCCAGGCGGTGTTGCCGTCGGTGAAGCGCCGCTGTTCCACCGGGGCGCTGGGTGCGCCGATGTCCAGCGCCATGGTGTCGTCCCCTTGGCGCCCGCGGTGATACAGCCGCCAGTACAGCTTGGTGCCGGGGGTCGTCGGCAGGTCCTGGTAGAGCGTGGAGACCTCGTTCGCGTTGAGCTCGGCGAACTGGGTGCCGTCCGCCGCCGGAACTCCCTGGAATCCCGAGTGCCACAGTTCGATCCGGTGATCGGAGGCGGTGGTGAGCCAGCCCGGGACCCGCTTGGACGCCTGCGTCTGCGAGGAGTCCGGCAGGATCTCCACACCGGCCACGACGGGCTGCTCGAAGCTGCCGTTGGCCAGGGCAACCCGGAGCGGAGCGGGAGGTGTTGCCATGATTCTTCCCTTCGGTTCGACGCTGCTGAAGGGCACCGCCGATCGGCCTCGACTGCCGAGTGCCGTGGCGGAGCGGAACACTCCGTAAGGGCATCGCATGCGGCTGAACACGTAAAGTGACGAATGGAGGGGCCCGGCCAATCCCGCGCGGCGGGTTTGCGGGATCCGCCCCCGGAACGGCTCCCGCCTCGCCGTCATCCATGACGGCGAGGGCGCACCGCCCCCGCCACACTCGTCCCCCGGCCCTCTCCCGCCCGCGCCGTCATGACCGAAAGCCCCCGTCAATTCCTGCGCGATCGTCCCACTTGAGGGTGAATCGACCACCGGTGAATTGACGCGCCCCGCACAACGGCACCACCACCCCGGACGCCTTCGACCGAACTTCATTCATCATGCATCTATTGCGTGCCACCATGTGCCCGATCGGATCGATCGGCTGCTGCGGCAGACGGACACGAAGGAGTACGTCCTTGAACACTGACCTCGGGCGCGGTGCCGGACCACGGGCGTTACGGGCACTGGTCGCCGCCCTCTGCGGGATCGTCGGTATCGCCGGGCTCGGCGCGACCCCGGCGGCAGCAGCCGATCAGCGTCACCCGGTCTACGCCATCGCCCACCGCGTGGACACACCGGCCGATGTGGACGCCGCGCTCAAGCACGGCGCCAACGGCATCGAGACAGACGTGTGCGCGTGGTGGAACCCGAACGAATGACGGGCCTGTCACGACTGCTCCTCGGCCGGTGACAACCGGCTGGGCCCCGGGGCTGGAAGAGCCTGGAAGGCAGGCTCGGCAGCCTGGAGGGCATCACGTCGACCGGCACGACAGCCGGCAGTGCACCAACGCCGTCAACCTCGTCCGTGACTGGGTGAACCGCCACGGCGGCACCCATCGCATGGCCACCGCCGGTGACCGTCTGTTCAGGCAGAGCGGGCCACCGCCTGACGCACCGGTCCGCGCCGCCCGCCCCGCCCGCGCCGGATCACCCCGTCGGGCGCGGGCGGCGCGGCGCTTTCCCACGGCACCCCGAACGCCGCGGCCCCTCAAGTGCCGGGCTTGACGGGCCGCTTGTAGTACCGCCACGGGAACCATCCCGCGCCGACCGGAATCCATCCTTCCGACTCCATCCGCCGGTGCCGCGCGACGGAAGGGAGCGCGACCCGACAGTGCTCCCAGGGATGGTCGGACGCCTCCACCTCATGGTAGAAGGGGCCGTAACCGACCACGTGCCAGCCGTCGCGGCCGGCCTCCTCCAGGGCCGCCATCTCGTCGAACGCGGTCAACCCGCTGAGCGTGCGGCGCTCGGGGGCGTTCGATCCCCCGCCGGGCGGTGCCGACGAACCCGCTTCCCCGGCCTTGCCCGAGAAGCGTTGCTGGGCGGCCTGGCGGCTCACCCCCAGGACGCGGCCCACCGTGTCCCAGCTGTGCCCGGCGGCCCTGGCGCCCTGAACGGCCTCGCGCAGAAGCCGGTTCGACTCCTCGGCACCGACGCGCGAGGCGTCCACCAGGCGCAGGTACCCGTGGGCGTCGTGTTCGAGGGAGTCGGCCAGCCCTTCGGGTGCACCGAGGACGGCCGCGGCGATCCCCTCCCGGATCCGGTCGATCTCCGTCGGATGGAGCAGCGGTTCGTCGCTCATCAGCGCAGCCCCGCAAGGGGTTCGAGGGCGTCGAGGACTTCCTCTTCGTGGCGGGCCCACTTCAAGATCAACATGCGTCAAGGAAACCTTGACACCGCCGACTTGTCAAGAATTCCTTGACGCCGAGCGCGACCACCCTCGCCCCGGTCGGTGGACGTGCCGCCCGCCGGGCCCGTCGCCTCCGCGCCGAGAGCGGGTTTCACCCGGTCGGGGCGGGAGCGGCGGCAGGACGGCGCGAATGGCCCAGCTTCGGGTCATAGGACGAGCCGCTCGTCGGATGGGATGCCTAATGTCGGTGCGAGAGACACCGAGTCCCGAAGCGCGTGGAGGCACCATGTCCCGTCGAGGCCGCCGGCTGGCGGGCGCCTGTACGAGTGCGATCGTCGCCGGCCTGCTCGTCACCGGGGTCGCCCTCACCACGCCACCGCGCGCGGGTTCCGACGGCGGCTCCGGCAGCGGGGTCGCGGTGGGCGCGTACCTCCACTACGGCTCGCCCGGCGTCGAGAGGATGCGGGAGCTCTCGCGCTGGCTCGGGGGCACCGAGCTCCGCGCGGGCCACACCTACCTGCCCGGCGACACGTGGGCGAACATCGAGGGGGCTCCCGATTCCCTGCGCAGCTGGGCGCGGTGGCGCAAGGAGAGGGCCGAACGGCTGTTCGTGTTGAACGTGCCCATGCAGGAGCACAACGAGCGCGGCGTCCCCGACGCCCGGGTCGCCGAGCTGATCCGCTCCGGCGCCCGCGGTGAGTACGACCACCACTTCCGGCGGCTGGCGAAGCGTCTGGTCGCCCTCGGGGTGCCGGACACGGTGATCGTGCTCGGCTGGGAGATGAACGGCTTCAACTACACCCACCGCTGCCGGCCCGACCCCGAGAACTGGAAGAGGTACTGGCGGCGCATCACGGCTGCCATGCGCTCGGTGGAGGGCCAGCGGTTCCGTTTCGACTTCGCCCCCAACCGCGGCGGTGACGCCATCGCCTGGACCAGGTGCTACCCCGGCGACGACGTGGTGGACGTCATCGGCATGGACAGCTACGACCAGCCTCCCGGCCACACCTTCGACGAGCAGGTGACCCAGCCCTACGGACTCCAGCAGCAGGTCGACTTCGCGAGGGCGCACGGGAAGCCGATCTCCTACCCCGAGTGGGGCCTGTTCCGCAACGGCGACAACCCCGAGTACATGGGGCGCATGCTGGAGTGGATCGAGCAGCACCGCCCGCTCTACCACAGCATCACCGACTACTGCCCGCACGGCGTGTGGCAGTGCACCCGGAACCCGCGCTCCGCACAGGTGTTCCGGGACTTCCTCTCCACCGATGCGGACCGCGGCCGGACGCTCGGCTTCGACGGTGAGGTGCGGACGAGGCGCTCGTGACGCGAGTGGGCGGCGCGGCGGAGCTCGCGCGGCGAACGTCAGCTGACGATCTGATCCCCGTCGGGTATGTCCTCGACCGTGACGAGCGTGCGGGAGGCGCCGAGCCCCCGCGCGACCGCCCGGGCGAGCCCATCGGCGTCCGGGCCCGACGGGACGGGCACCCGCTCCCCCTCGCCGTAGCTCTCGATCGCCTTCACGAAGTAGCTCGGGTGCCACGCGCCGACGGCCCCCTTGACCTGGACCGCGGTCACGCGGCGGTTGCCGACGCGGTCCTTGAGCGCGGCCAGGATCTCATCGGACCGCAGTTCGCCGGGTACCTGGAACAGGCTGGCGTGAGCGCCGACGAGACCGCCGTCCCCCAGGCGTACGGTCACGGTGAGGCAGCTGGTGACGCTCGGATACGTGATCACGCCCCCGGGTGCGACCTCCTCGACCTGCCCTTCCGTGACTGTCGCCCGCTCCGGCGCGGCCGGGCCCCCCGCCGCGCGGGAGCCCGCGCGGGTGGGCTCGTACGGGGCACGCTCGGCGGCCGTGCCGGGTGAGGTGAGGGCCGCGGCGCCGATGAGGGCCACTGCGACGACGGTGAGGACACGCTTGAGTTCGATCACAACCTTCGCAACGTCCACGGCGTGCGGAAGGTGCCTCGACCGAAGGGGACAGGCACCGGCGGAACCGGGTCCGCCCGGGTGAATCTTCGGACCGCGTTGTGCCGCGTACGGGCTTCGCCGCCGGTCTACCCTGCAGACCCATCGTCCCGGAGGAGCGGCAGATGACCGATACGACGACCCTCGACCTCGGACCGCAGGCCGGGATCGTGGCCCGTCTCGTGGCGGGCGTCCCGGACACCGGGCTCGGGGGCCGGACGCCCTGCCCGGCGTACGCGGTCGGTGACCTGCTGGGCCACCTCGCGGGCCTCGCCGTCGCCTTCCGGGACGCCGCCCGCAAGGACCTGGGCCCCACGACGGACACGGCCCCCGGTACGGCCGCACCGGCCCTGCCCGCGTCCTGGCGCGCGGACCTTCCCCGGGTCCTCGACGAACTGGCTCAAGCCTGGAGGGATCCGGCCGCCCGGACCGGCATGACCCGCGCGGGCGGCGTGGACCTGCCCGGCGACATCGCGGCCGTGGTGGCCGTGGACGAACTGGTGATCCACGGGTGGGACCTGGCCAGGGCCACCGGCCAGGAGTACGTACCCGATCAGGCCGCGTTGCGCGCCTCGCACGCGTTCCTGCTGGCCGCCGCGCAGGACGAGAGCCGGGGCGGGGGCATCTTCGGGGCCGTCGTGCCCGTACCCGACGACGCTCCGCTGCTGGACAGGGCAGTGGGGCTGAGCGGGCGCGATCCGGGCTGGACGCCGCCGGCCTCCCCGTGAGCGGAGGCCGACGAGCGCAACGAGCGGCGAGGATGGAGCCATGGCCGATACCTTCGTTTCACGCACCGTGGACGTGACGACCGGGGACCGGGAGACCGTCCACGACCTGACCGCCGCCTGCGCCTCGTTCCTGGAAGAGGTGGCACGGAACCGGAGCGGGCTGCTCAACGTCTTCACACCGCACGCGACGGCCGGCCTCGCCGTCATCGAGACGGGAGCGGGCAGCGACCACGACCTCCTGGCCGCTCTGCGGTCGCTGCTGCCCGCCGACGACCGCTGGCAGCACCGGCACGGCTCCACCGGTCACGGGCGCGACCACGTGCTGCCCGCGCTGGTCCCGCCCCATGTGACGCTTCCCGTGATCGACGGTGCGTTGCAGCTGGGTACCTGGCAGTCCGTCACCCTGGTGGACACCAACCGGGACAATCCCCACCGCGAGGTCCGGCTGTCCTTCCTCGGCTGCTGACCACCCCCGGCCGCCCCTTCCGGTGACGCCGGTGAACGCGGGTACCCCACGCGCTGCCGGAACGTACCGGCGCCGGCCGCCCGGCCCGCAGACTGTCAGCGCAGGGCGCTCTCGCCCATGTGGACGGCGCGCAGGGCGCGTTCGACGGTCTCCCGCTTCTCGCCGACCGGAGCCGCGTAGTCGATGACGTCGCGCGCGGCCTCCTCCCCGAGCGTCCGGGCGACCACCCACGTGGCGAGGTACTGGGAGGCCAGGCAACCGCCCGCCGTGGCGATGTTCCCCTCCGCGTGGAACGGCGCGTCCAGCACGGTGACGCCGGCGGCTTCGACGTAGGGCCGGCTCGTCATGTCCGTGCAGGCCGGCATGGAGTCCAGCAATCCGAGCCGGGCCAGCACCAGGGCGCCCGAACACTGCGCGCCGATCAGCTGTCGCGAAGGGTCCAGCACCAGCCTGGAGATCAGCCGGTCGTCGGCGACCACGTCCCGCGTCTTGATTCCGCTGCCGACCAGCACGACGTCGGCTTCGGTCACGAACTCCATCGGGCGCTGTCCCGTCACCTCGACGCCGCCCATGGACGTGACCACCGGTGCCGGCGTCGTGATGAAGGCCTCCAGGCCGTCCTTGCGACACCGGTTGATCAGCGCGGAGGCGATGAAGCTGTCGAGTTCGTTGAACCCGTCGAAAGTGACCACGGCTACCTGCATCACAACTCCCTCACGTACGGTGTCGGATCGTGAGCCTCCCCGGCCCACGGTTCCGCGTCGAGGGCCAATCAGCGGCCGGTGGCATGCCTTCCGCCCCCTCTCCTCTCACTTCGCCGTGCTTCCGGCATCCCGCGGCGAACCGACGGCCGATCAGCTCCCGCAGGCGCAGCCGGCCGCGGCCTCGGCCCCTGCCCCTGCCGGGGTCCGGGCGGCGTCGGGGGACGGTTCGTCCGAGGGGTCGCAGCAGGCCCGCGGCGCGGCGTCGGCGCTCTTGCCGAGGGTGGCGGCGTCGGCCTTGACGACGTACACCTCCCACGGCTCCCTGCCGGGGCCGGTCACCCAGACCTTGTCCTGGAGGGCGTAGCAGCAGGAGGTGTCGTTCTCCTCGAAGGTGGCCAGCCCCGCCTCCTTCAGGCGGGCCGTGGCGGCGATGACGTCCTCGGTGGCCGCGACCTCGACGCCGAGGTGGTCGAGGCGGGTGGGCTCGTCCGCCCCGCCCTCGATCAGGACCAGCTTGAGCGGCGGCTCGGCGATGGCGAAGTTGGCGTAGCCGGGGCGGAGCTTGGCCGGTGTGGTGTTGAAGAGCCTGGAGTAGAAGGCGATCGAGCCTTCCAGGTCGGCGACGCGCAGGGCGAGCTGGACACGGGACATGGCGGTCTCCCCTTCCGGGATTCTGATTCGACGTTTGTCGATATAGAAGACGTTGCCACCGGATTAGATAGATGTCAACATAGAGGCATGTCGAAACAAGCTGGCCTGCCGCTGCTCGGGCAGGACGATGCGGCGTGCTGTACGCCGATGGTCCGCGAGCCGCTGGGCGAGGAGACCGCAGCCGGGCTGTCGCGGATGTTCAAAGCGCTGTCGGACCCCATCCGGCTGCGACTGCTGTCGCTGATCGCCTCGTACGAGGGCGGTGAGGCGTGCGTGTGTGACCTGACCGGCCCCTTCGACGTCTCCCAGCCGACGATCTCCCATCACCTCAAGGTGCTGCGCGAGGCGGGACTGGTCGGCTCCGAGCGGCGCGGAACCTGGGTGTACTACTGGGTGATCCCCCAGGCCCTGGCCCAGCTGTCCGCCCTGCTCCGGATCCCCGCCGCGCCCGCGAAAGCGGGCACGTGAGCACCCCGGCGCCGCTGGCCCGCCGGGCGGCGGTAGAGGCGGCCGGAACGGCGGCCCTGGTCGCGGTGGTCGTGGGCTCCGGCATACAGGCCACCGAGCTGACCCTGGACGTCGGCCTGCAGCTGCTGGCCAACTCCCTCGCGACCGTCTTCGGCCTCGGCGTGCTGGTCGCCTTCCTCGGCCCGGTCTCCGGGGCACACTTCAACCCGGTCGTCACGCTGGCCGCCTGGATCACCGGCCTCCGCGGCCATGACGGGCTCACCCTGCGCGAGGTCGCCGCGTACGTCCCGGCCCAGATCGCCGGGGCGATCGGCGGCGCGATGCTCGCCGACGCGATGTTCGCCGAGCCGGTCATCGCCTTCTCCTCCCACGAGCGGTGGGCCGGGCACCTGTGGCTGGGCGAGGCGGTGGCCACCGCCGGGCTGCTCTGGCTCGTC
Organism: Streptomyces sp. M-16; assembly: GCF_052114405.1. Taxonomy (NCBI): domain Bacteria; kingdom Bacillati; phylum Actinomycetota; class Actinomycetes; order Kitasatosporales; family Streptomycetaceae; genus Streptomyces; species Streptomyces sp. M-16. The sequence continues at coordinate 73,481 of NZ_JBFRER010000006.1, forward strand.
TTCGGACTGGCCCGGACCGGCCGGGCGCACCTGGCACCGGTTCTCGTCGCCTCCTACATCGGCTCGGCGTACTGGTTCACCTCCTCCACCTCCTTCGCCAACCCCGCCGTCACCATCGGCCGCGCGTTCACCGACACCTTCGCCGGAATCGCCCCCGGCTCCGTGACGCCGTTCATCGCCGCCCAACTGCTCGGCGGCGCCCTCGGCCTGGGCCTCGTCGCCGCCTGCTTCGGCCGGCCGCCCCGCACCCCGACGGACCAGACCGTCCCCGCCGCCCGCCCTGCCGAAGAAAGCGCGCCGACCTCATGAGCACCCCCACCGTCCCGTCCGTCCCGTCCGTGCTGTTCGTCTGCGTCCACAACGCCGGCCGCTCCCAGATGGGCGCCGCCTTCCTCACCCACCTGGCCGGGGACCGGGTCCAGGTCCGCTCCGCCGGCTCCGCACCCGCCGACGCCGTGAACCCGTCCGTCGTCGAGGCCATGGCCGAGGCCGGCATCGACATCTCCTCCGGGATTCCGAAGGTCCTCACGGTGGAGGCGGTGCGGTCCTCCGACGTCGTGATCACGATGGGCTGCGGCGACGCCTGCCCGTACTTCCCCGGCAAGCGCTACCTGGACTGGACGTTGACCGACCCCGCGGGACAGGGCGTCGCGGCCGTCCGCCCGATCCGCGACGAGATCGAGCGGCGCGTCCGCGGCCTGCTCGCCGAGCTCGGCATCCCGGCATCGGCGTGACCGCCGCCGCGGGGGGCCTACGCGTCGAGCCGATGCGGCCCGAGCACGCCGGGCAGGTCCTGGCGGTCTACCGGCTCGGCATCGACGACGGCAACGCCACCTTCGAGACCTCCGTGCCGACCTGGGAGGCGTTCGACGCCGCCAAGCTGCCCGAGCACCGCCTGGTCGCCCTCGACGGCGGCGGCCGGGTGCTGGGATGGGCCGCGGTGGTGCGGGTCTCCGACCGGTGCGCGTACGCCGGGGTCGTCGAGCACTCCGTCTACGTCCACCCCGACGCCCGCGGCCGCGGAGTGGGCCTGGCCCTGCTGAAGGCCCTGCTGGCCTCCACCGAGGCCGCCGGCATCTGGACGGTCCAGTCGGGGATCTTCCCGGAGAACACCGCCAGCCTCGCCCTGCACGAACGGGCCGGATTCCGCGTGATCGGCACCCGCGAACGCATCGGCCGCCACCACGGGGCCTGGCGCGACGTCATCCTCGTCGAACGCAGAAGCCCGACTGCGACCTGACCTCCGTCGAAGAGAGCGGGGTCACGGGAGCGGGATCGCCGAGTCCGTACCGGTGGCCCGGGAACAGCGCACGGGGCCGCCGGTGAGCCAGGAGCCGTCGCCCAGGGGCACCAGTTCGTAGGGGTTGGTCACCTCGACGGCGATCTCACCACCGACGGTGCCCGTGTGCACGTCGACCAGGTGGTAGCGGAACCACTCGTCCTCGTCCTGGGTCTCACCGCCCAGGACCACGACGGCGGTGTCCGGGGTCAGGTAGCCGCCGCCCCACTCCACGAAGGCCTCCTCCGGGTCGTACCCGAAGGCCTCGACCGGGAGGGTGAAGAGGACCTCGCCGTCGGGGTGGCGGTGGAAGGCGACGTCCTCCTGCCCGTGGTCGACGGTCATGAACTGTTCCCCGACCGGCGCAAGGTCGATCAGGCAGCGGTCCGGCCACGGGTACTCCACGAACTCCACCTCACCACCGGCTCCGGTCGCGCCCCGGAACACGACGGAGCCGTCCTGCCCCTCCCCGACATCGAGGTAGACGCTGCCGTCCACGGGGTGCACGTGGTGGCCGGCCCCGTGCCCCACCGTCTCCAGCTCCCGGCGGGCGAGGACCGCCCCGCTCTCGGCGTCGTACACCACCCACTGGTCCCCGCCCCCGCGTCCCGCCATCGCGTCGGGCCGGTAGACCCACACGGTCCGGCCGTCCAGGGACAGGGCGCAGCCGGGCCGGTGGCCGTGGCGCACGTCGGAGTACGGCTCGAAGTCCGACGCCCACAGCAGGTCACCGGCGCGGGTGAGGCAGACGACGCGGTTCAGCGTCGTGTACACGACCCGCTCCAGATCCGGCCGCACCGCCGAGGCGACCACCTCGTCGCCGCCCGGCGGCCGGAACACGGCGGCGGGCTGCAGCGTCCCGAGATCCGCGGAGCCGATCACGTAGGCGTGGATCCGTCCGTCGCGGTGACGGGTGATGGCCTTCAGAGGCCGGGCAGGAATCATGCGCCGAGGTTAACGCCCGGCTCAGACACCCGACGAGCGTGCGGCGCCAGGCCGAAGTCGCCGCCTGGCCGGAGCAGCGGCGGCAGCGCTGAACTACCGGGCCGGACGCGGCCGGGCCACCAAGTCCCCACCGCGCTCTGTGTGGAACAGGCCGCCCATAGGATCGCCCGATGATCAGACAGTCGCGTCCGCTTCCCTCCTCCGTGTCCTTCGACGTGGCCGACGGACACGGGGTCATCGAGGTGACCGGCGACGACGGCGGCAGTCTGCTCCTGCTCGCGGGTGATCCGGAGTTCATGGAAGCCAACGACGGCTGCGGCAGCGTGGGCTGGCTGGCAGCCCGCGCGGGTACGGGCGGCCCCGGGCTCTCCGAGGTCAAGTACCTCACCGAGTGGCTCAGCGCCCCCGGCCTCGTCCCCGATCCGCGCACCGGCCGCGCCGAGCCACCGGATCCGGAATCCCTGCGCCCGCTGCTGTCACTGCTGTCCCCGGGGCGGTACGTGATGTCGGCCGCGCTCGCTCCGCACGACCTGCGGGTGGTCCACCCGCGCGCCCTCCGGGTCGAGAGCTGGTACGCCGACGAGGAGCTCGCGCTGGTGACCACCGACGCGTGGCCGCCCCGCGACCACAGGGCGGTGCGCCGCTACCGCGACCGCATCCGGGCCGGGGGCGGGCTGCCGGCACTGGTCGCGCTCTTCCCGACGGCCGGAAGCCGGGTGGGCTACCTACTCGACGGACACCACAAGCTTGCCGCGTACGATCAGGCGGGGGCCCGCCCTCTGGTCATCAGGCTGGTCCCCCAAGCGCCCCGCCCCTTCCGGCACGACGACCTCGACCGGGCCCGGACGGCTTTCTCCGACAGCCGGCCACGGCATCAGGGCAACCCGCTGAGCAGGGTCTTCTCCTCCCCGGGGGCGGACTCCGCCTGACACCGCACGAAACGGCCGGTGTCGTTCTCCGTCGCGCTTCGTCGCGCTTCGTCGCGCTTCGTCGCTGTTCACCGTGCGCCCACCCTGCCGTGAGGACCTCGGCCGGCAGCCGGATTCCCGGACTGCCGGCCAAGCGGCGTCCTTGCCGTCACGGGCGGTCCCGTGGACCGTCCGCCGAGTGCTGCGGCGTGGGCGTCGCCGCCTCGTTGTAGGCCTTCCAGATCAGCGGCGGGAAGGCGCTGCCCCGCTCGGAATCGGGGCCGCCCACACCCTGCATGGGCAGCAGTTGCGGTACGTCGGGCTTCGTACGGAACATCGCGACCGACGTGCTCAGTTCCGGCGTGGCGCCGATGTACCAGGCGGAGTTCATACGGTCGTTCGGACCGGTCTTGCCCGCCCAGGACGGCAGGCTGGTCCCCCAGCCCTTCGGCGGTCCGACGGCGTTCGAGCTCACCTGGCGGAGCGCCGCGCCGACGGTCGAGGCCGCCTCGTAGCTCATGGCCCGCCGCGGTTTGGGGTGGCCCAGGCCGTCCACCGCGACGCCGTTCCGTTCGGCCTTGACCACCGAGTAGGGTTCGGTGGCCCGGCCCTGGTTGACGAAGGTCGTATAGGCGCTGGCCAGCCGGACGGCGCTGGGGGTGGAGGTACCGATCGAGAAGGTCGGCTCCAGCTTGGCCATGCTCTCCTCACGCAGTCCCGCCCCGACCGCGAGCTCCTTGACCTTCTTCAGCCCGATCCTCTTGCCGCTCTCCACGAACGGTGTGTGGTCGGAGTTCACCAGGGCCGAGTGGAGGTTCGTGGGCGCCGTCGGCGCCTCTGTCGGCCTGGGTTTCCGGGGGTCCTGGTCAGCGCCCTCCGCGGGTCGTTCCCCGCCTTCGAGCTCCTGCTCCATGGCGGCGGCGTACACGAAGGGTTTGAACGCCGAGGCCGCGGGCACGCCCGAGGTGTCCGCGTTGTTGGTGAAGTGCTCGATCGCGTCGGAGCCGCCGTAGACCGCGACGATCGCTCCGTCCTTGGGCCGTATCGAGGCGGCGCCGACCTGCACGTACTGGTCCTCCGCGCGCTTCTGCGGGTCCAGTCGTTCCGCGCGCACCTGCTCGACGGCCTTGGTCAGCGCGAGCACCTTGTCCTTCTCGAAGGTGGTGTGGACGCTGTAGCCGCCAGAGGCCAGATCCTTGTCCGTGATCCCGCTGCGGCTCTTGAGGTACTTGTTGGCGATGTCGACGAGGTAGCCGATCTGCCCGGCCTGGCTGGTCGGCTTGACGGGGGACTTCGGCTCGGGGAAGTCCTTGTACTTCGCGCGTTCCTGGGCACTCATCGAACCCGTGGCGACCTGACGGTCCAGAATCCAGCTCCAGCGGTCCTCGGCGCGTCGGCGGTTCTCGGCGCTGAGGGACGGGTCGAAGCTCTCCGCGCCCTTGAGGACAGCGGCCAGCAGGGCGCCCTGGCTGGGGTTCAGCTCATGGGCGGGGATGCCGTAGTACGCGTACGAGGCCGCCTGGATGCCGTACGCGTCCCGGCCGAACCACGAGGTGTTGAGGTACCCCTCAAGGATCTCCGTCTTGGGCCGCTGGTTGCTGACCTTCAGGGCCAGGAAGAGTTCCTTGATCTTCCGCTGGACGGTCTGGTCCTGGCTCAGATAGGTGTTCTTCACGTACTGCTGGGTGAGCGTCGAGCCGCCCTGGGTCTCCTCGCCCTTGACGATGTTGACGGCGGCCCGGCCGATGCCGGTCACCGACACCCCCGAGTCGCTGTAGAAATCGGCGTTCTCCGCCGCGATGACGGCGCGCTGGACGAACTCGGGCACCTGGTCGAGCTTCACGTCCTGCCGGTTCACATCGCCGACGCTCACCATCCGGCTGCCGTCCGCCCAGTAGTAGAGGGTGGCCTGCCGGCGCGCGGAGTCGTGCGGGTCCGGTATCTCGACCTGTAGGTAGACGGCGGTGAAGAGGGCGGCGAGGGCGCCGGAGAAGAGCAGGAACAAGCCGGAGGTCAGTTTCCAGGACGGCGTCCAGCGCCGCCATCCCCGCCGGCCGCGCCGGGGGAAGTCGATGAGCCGGCGACGCGCCTTCCGGGCCGCTCTCCTGCGGCTCTTCGCCCGGCCCGCGGCGCGCCGCGTGCGTTTCGGCCCTTCCGTCCGCTGCGGGCTTCCGGTTCCGTCCGTGGCACCTCGGTCCGCGCGGTGTTTGCGGGGCAGCCTCATGGGGGATGCGGACCTCCTCGATCGCGGACCGTCACCTCGGGGGCGGTGACGGACTCGACCGAGAAGATGATCAATCCACCTTCCGGGTTGGGCCGTTCACCAAATCTTCATGTGCGGCACGGGGCTCAAGGCGTGCAGACCGGTCAGACAGCTCTCGCGGGCCCACAACCGCCTGGGGTTCGCGATGCAGCTGACCACGGTGCGGTTCGATGGATGCCGCCGTCGCCCAGCTCGCTCCGCGCCGATGGCTTCGATGTCCGCGAGGAGGACGTCGCCCGGCTCTCCCCGTTCGTTCGGCACCACGTCAACATGCCTGGCCGGTACTCGTTCCAGCTACCGGAACTGCCGGGTGGCTTGCGCCCCCCGCGCGATCTGAGCGCCGCCGACGAGACGTGATCGAGGGCGGGCGACCGTCCTCCGTCCTCCCCGGGCCGGGCGGGTCCGTATCGTAGGCGCGAAGGCTGCTCAGATGTTCGGGGGTTGGGTGCGCATCGCAGATCACACCAGGTGGGACCGGGGCTTTCCGGTGAAGTACCTCCTGGTCCAGGAGGACGAAGAGGGCGTGGAACAGCTGTGGGGGAGGTGCGCGGGCGTCGAAGGGCTGTTCGTCGACCCGGTCCCGCCGCCACGGGAGGTCCTCACCCTCCGCGGATGCCGCCCCGATGGTCTCCTGGGCGAGGTCCTGGCTGAGCCAGACATCTCGCTGCGGGGCCTGGGCGACATGTGCGTCGAGGTCTGGGACGACGAGGAGCCCGTGCAGTGGTGGACTCTCGTCGATGCGGTCGTGGTGGCCCATCAGCCCCACTCGGCTGATCCGGGGCGGTACGACATCGTGCTCGGCGCCGGCGTCAGGAGCGAGGAGAGCTTCTTCGAACTGCCCGCGGAGCCGCGCTTCGAGCTCTTCGCGGGAACGACGGCCGCTGCCGCAAGTGCAGGCCGGTGCTCCGCCGTGGACGGCCTGTTCACGCCGCGCGCGGACCCGGACCCCGTCCCCATGGAACTGATCGGCTGCGAGGCCACGGAGCCACTGCTCGTGGGGACACAGCGACCACGCCGGTGGGTACGGGGTGGGGCCGAGCTTCTGGTGCTGGATCGCCATGGCGGCGTGATGGCTTCCCGCGCCGTGGGCCTGGCCATCACCGGAGCGCGCCCGTCCGTGCTCGGTGACGGGCTGGAGGACATCACCCTCACCGATGGTGGCGACGATCGGCCAGCGCCGGCGGTCCGCCCGATCTGGGCGGAGTGGTGCCAGGGGCCGCCGGCAGAGCCCAACCTATGGGCGCCGTACGACTCGCAGGGCAGGGCCGCGTGGTTGGACCTCACCACTCGTGCCTGGCGGGTGCCCGCGCCCCGGCCGGATCGCTCCGGCGGTGAGCACCATCTCGACGGCCGGTTCGTCACGGACGTTCCCGGGCTGCACTGCGCGATCGCCGAAGCCCTGCTCGGGCCCGGCCGCTACTTCGGCCGGGAGTGGAACGCGTTCAAGGACTGCCTGGGCGGTGGATTCGGAGTGACCCCGCCCTTCACCTTGACCTGGCACGACTCCGAGATCGCACGCCGCGCACTGGCGGACGTCGTGGAGGATCCGGAGGACGGGCTCTCCTACTTCGAGGACATCGTGCGGCTCCTCGAACGGCGCGGCGTCACGGTCGTGCTCCGGTGAGCCGCAGGCGCCCGGGCGAATGCGCCTCCGGGGACGGCTTGAAGTAGCGACGGACGGTCTCCGTCTTCTTCTGCCGTGACTTCGCCATCAGCATCAGCAGGGGCCGACCGAGGCTTGGCGCCGGCGCCCGTTTTCGTTCCGATGTTCCTCAAGCCCCAGGTCATCGAGGGCCACACTGGCATCGCCGCCTGCGACATGCGAGCCTCCTTCTCCCAGATGCCGATCGAGAAGGCTGTGATGACCCGCGACGACGCTCTCAAACAACTCAGCCACATCGCCCACGAGCAGGCGTTCGAGATGCACGTCGGGTCCGACCGGCTCATCCAGGCAGGACTGGATGCTCTGACCGCCGGGTTCGAAAGTCCGTCCCTCGCCATGCTGGCCGGCCTCCTCCGGAGCGAAGAACCCGAAGCTCCTGCACTCTTCGGCCAGGTGCTGGATGAGTTGGGGCTGGCCTTCCACCCGCCCGCTGACCCTGTGGCGGCGAAGTGGGCGATGGCCTACTGGGTCGCCGGTCTGATCGTCGACGGATCCCTGTCTCCGGCCCAGGGCACGTACCTCCTGTGGGCGGAAGTCGCCTACGACCTCGGCTGTCCCGAAGAACTGAAACAGCTTGTCCGCTGCGCACACAACCTGGAGTGCTGGGAGGAAAGGAAAGTCCCCCACGGGGAACTCAGCAGGGAAGCGGTCGAGGCAGCGAAGCAGTTCTTGAGCAAGCGGTCGGCAGCAGAGGCGGCCGACTGACCGCCGGGATGACGTCGCCGTCGTGCGGGCCCACGACAGGGCGGCAGAACCGGGCCGCGTTCGTGATCACGGTCGTTAGACTCCCGGGGTCCGCACGTGTGGTGTCGGCCCCGCCGTTGACGCAGGAGTACACGGATCGCGCGGTCGGCGAGTGGAGGATTGCCGTGATGTCCGAAGACCAGGCCATGGACGATGACCCGTGGTCCGGGTGGCCCGATGCGTGGGCGGGCACGGATGACGACATGCGCACGGTCGTGAGCGCGATCCCGCGGGAGGTCAAGGACGGGTTCGAGTACGACGAGATCCCTTGGCAGCGGTTCCCTCATTTCCACGGCCCCGGCGAGGAGGTTCCCGGGTTCCTCGCGACGCTCGCCTCCGGAGACGCCGAAGCCGCCGGCAAGGCTTTGTGGCAGCTGTGGGACGGTCTCCAGCACCAGGGCAGCACGATCGCGGTGGGAGCCCTGGCGGTGCCGTTCCTGCTCCGGATCGCGGTGACCGGATCCCCCGGGCTCCGCGCGGCAACCCTTCGCCTGGCAGCCGAGATCGGGCGGTGTCAGCACCATGGGGACGGATCACGTGAAGGCCTTCTCGCCGTCGCCGAGGATCCGTCGATGACGGAGGGCACCACGATGTGCCCGGTGGACTGGACGATTCAGGCCGCTCGCGATGCCATCGCGGTTGACCTGCACCTCTTGTTCCCCCTCCTCCCCGACCCCGATCCCGACGTCCGCTCCGCGACCGCCTTCGTCCTGGCGGTTGCGACCGGTGGGATTCCACGGGTCTCCTCGGCCCTGCGCCGCAGGCTGGCGGTGGAAGACGATCCGGTGGTCCAGGTGAGCCTGATCCTGGCGATCGCCCAACTCGCCCGTGAACACCGGGATGAACACGCTCGCGTGTGGGCACGGGACCTGTGGTCGGATCCCGACCGCTCGCCCGAGGTGCGCATCGGCGCCGGCCTCGCCTGGCTGTGCCTGGTCGACGACCCCGCCCCTGACGAGCTCCGCGCCCTCCTGACCGACCCGAGTACCGATCGGCGCAGCGCTCTGCTCCAGCGGGTGCCGTGGCTCCCACCGGTCGACTCCCACAGCGGCCTGCGCCGCTGCGTCCACGACATGCTCACGCCGGACATCCCCTGGAACAGCGCCTGACTGTCCTGCGCCCCCGTGGCCGCCGGCCGGAGGCGTTCCCGTCGTCGGTCGAGGTCAGCGGGAATCCGGATTCTTGTCGTTCTCTTGTCATCGGCTTGTCAGGGCCTTTTTTCGGCACCGGCCGGGGATTTCCCCCGGGCACACTGGGCCGCATGGAAAAGCAACTCATGTACGAATCGCCCCTCACCGGTTCGGTTTCCGTCCGGGACCGGTGGGGAAAAGACACCGGCGTCATGACGAACGACGGCGTGACGTTCTCGCTCGAATGGCGCGGGAACCGCTTCGTGGGGCACAGCCCCGACTCCCTGGAGCTGGTGGGCGAGGCCGTCGCCTCGGCGGAGCCGCCCGGGCTCGACAGGGGGGACCTGTGCGGCTACGAGCTCACGTGGTCGACGCCCGTCACCGTGATGACCGGCGCCGGCACGGAACGGTTCGACCTCACGACGCAGCTCACGGTGCCCAACCCGCACGCCCCGGCCCCCGGGCAGGAGTACGGGGTCTCGCTCTCGCTCGCCGTGCCGGGCGGGGACGTCTCCACGGCGCGCCACGGGGACATGGAGTCGGCTCTCCTGGAATTGCAGCGGAACGCTCCCGACGGAATGCGGATGGCCATCTGCTCCACGTGTGCGCTGTCGGATCACCACCCGGTCGGATACGGCTTCATGGGGGACCTCGCCTGTTTCCGGAACAGCAAGGAGCAATTCCGGGAGGTCTCCTGCAAGAGCGACCTCTTCGATGTGGGGGACTCCCGGGCCGGGCATGTCCAGGAGACGTACCACTGCCCTGATTTCGAATGACCCGTTCGTCCCCGCTGCCCGCGGAACTCGGCCCCGTCGCCGATCTCGCGCCGGTCGCCGGGGCGTCGTCCTCTCAGTGGGTGCTGCTCACCGAGGACGGCCGGCCGGCCCGCTTCGACGCCGACGCACGGGCGGCAGCCGGCCGGGCGGCGTCGTGTTCACGCGGTGGTCTCCTTCGGGGTGCGCTGGCCGGGGACGGTGCGGTCGTTCTGCAGTTCGAGGAGCTCGCGGAAGAGTCCGTTCGCCCTGGACAGTTCGGCGAAGGTGCCTTCCTGGACGACCCGGCCGTGGTCGAGGACGACGATGCGGTCCGCGACGGCGACGTTGGCGAGGCGGTGGGTGACCAGGACCACGGCGCGGTCCCGGGCGGCCCGGCGCAGGTTGGCGAAGATGCGGTGTTCGGCGCGGGGGTCGAGGGCGGAGGTGGGTTCGTCGAGGACCAGGAGGGCGGCGGACCGGTAGAAGGCGCGGGCCAGGGCGACGCGCTGCCACTGGCCGCCGGAGAGTTCGGCGCCGTTGAGCCACTCGCGGGCCAGGAGGGTGGAGAGGCCCGCGCGGAGTTCGTGCACGACCTCGTCGGCACCGGCCGCGGCGGCGGCTTCCCAGACGTCCTTCTCGTCGTCGCTGCGCGGCTGACCGAGGGTGATGTTGTCGCGGGCGGTCATCGGCCAGCACGAGAAGTCCTGCGGTACGAGGGAGACGTGCTTCCAGGCCGCGTGGGGGTCGAGCGCGGTCGTGGGGTGCCCGTCCCAGGTGACCGTGCCGGCGGTGGGGAGGTGGAGGCGGGTGAGGAGCTTGGAGAGGGTGCTCTTGCCGGATCCGTTCTCGCCGACCAGGGCGACGATCTCGCCGGTGCGGACGCTGAAGTCGATGCCGTCGAGGGCGTTCCTGTCGGCGCCCTCGTAGCGGTAGACGAGGTTCTCGGTGCGGATCTCGCGCGGGGCGCCGGGGACGACCTCCCCGGCGGTGAGGCGGTAGCCCCCGGTCTCTTCCAGGAACGTCGACCAGTCGTCCATGTACATGCCGGTACGGAAGATCATGGCGGCGTTGCGGACGACGCCCTGGACCGAGCCGGTGACGGTGCGCAGCGCGAGGACGGCGGTTCCGGCGGCGGCGACGGTGAGGTGGCCGGTGGCGAGGAGGGCGACCAGGACCCCCCAGACGACGGCGGAGGCCAGGCCGCCGCCGAGGGCGCCGAGGAAGGCCATGCGGGCGCCTTCGGTGACGGCCTGGCGGTGGACGGCGGTGACCCGGTCGGTGAGGTGCCGGTACTTGCCGAGGAGGAAGGGCGCCATGGTCCCGGCGCGGATCTGGTCGGCGGAGTGCCGGTCGGCGAGGTGCCAGCGCAGGACGCCGATCATGCGGCTGTGGCCGGTCGTCCTCACGGCGGCCAGGTAGGTGACGCGGGCGCTGTGTACCTGGGCGATGCCCTGGGGGAGGCTGGCGAGGGCCAGGAACGGCAGGAGGAGGGGGTGGAGGGTGCCGAGGACGACGGCGCCGGCCAGGAGGGAGGCGAGGGCGGCGAGGAGGTCCTGGCCCTCCTCGATGATGTCCTTGGAGACGACGGCGCCGCGTTCGGCGTTGTCCCACCGGTCCTTGAAGCCGGGGCTGTCGTAGGCGGCGAGTTCGCTGCCGGTGGCCGCGTCGAGCAGCATCAGCTCGTACTCCTGCTGGAGCAGGGGCGAGATGCGGGAGGACAGCCAGGTGACCACGATGTAGAGGGTGGCTCTGATCCCGGCGGCGGCGGCGAGCACCGCGACGGACGGCCACGCCTGCCACAGCCGGTCGGTGATGTTCCCGGAGGAGATGAGCGCGGTGATCGTCGAGGTGGTCGCGAACAGGCCCAGGGCCGCCGCGATGCCGGAGACGGCCTGGCAGGCCAGGAGCCCGGCCACGGACGCCCGGTCGACGCGCCACGCGATCGACAGGGAGCGCTTCATCAGGTGCGGCAGACGCCGGGCCATGTGGCGCAGGGTGATGTACTTCGCGGCCTCCCAGCGGGTGTCGCCGTCCCACGAGAAGGCGATCTCCTCGTCCGCCCGTACTCCACTGTCCTCGCCGGTCATCGGATACGCCTCCGTGAGTGAGGGGGAGGGTCAAGACTCGGTCCGGAACGGGTCGTTCGGAAGACCTCGGTACGGCGATCACCCGAAGGTGTCACCGTCCGCGGTCATGCGTGGCTGCGGGCCGGGTCCGGGGTCTCGCCAGGAAGCGCACGACCGCTGCCCCGGCGGTGCGGCCGGGTCCGGCCGCGCCGCCGGACCCGGCGGTCAGCCGCGCACGTGCAGCCCGAATCCCGTGCGGCCGGCGGGCTCCAGACCCTCCTTCAGGTGCAGCGAGGGGATCTCGTAGTCGCCGAAGTTCTGCCTCCGGAACGCGATCGGCTCGGTCGACTCCAGGGTGAGCAGGCGCCGCTGCCAGGCCTCGGCGACGGGCGCGTACTCCTCGTCCGTCATCCGGTCCACGCCGTGCAGCACGAACGGCGGCAGCACCTCGATGCCCGGGTAGTAGAGGATGCCGTGGTGGATCGGGAACAGCAGGTCGTCGATGGGGCCGTTGATCCCGCGGGCCGAGTAGTGCGACTCCGGGCCGCCGACGGTCACCGACAGCAGGGCCCTCCTGCCCGCGAGGGTGCCTTCGCCGAAGCGCTCGCCGTACTTGGTGTCGCTGTGCTCGCCGACGCCGTACGCGAAGCGGTAGGTGAACACCCGGTCCACCCAGCCCTTGAGGATCGCGGGCATGCCGTACCACCACAGCGGGAACTGGAAGATGACCGTGTCGGCCCACAGCAGTTTCTCCTGCTCGGCGAGGACGTCCGGCGTGAGCGTCCCGGCGTTGAAGGCCCGGCCCGAGTCCAGGGCGACGCTCAGCGGACTCGACGCGGCGGGGCCGTAGTCCGCGGCGTCCACGACCGCCTTCCAGTCCATCGCGTACAGGTCGCTCACCCGCACCTCGTGCCCGGCGGCCTCCAGGGTGGACACCGCGAGGTCCTTGAGCGAGCTGTTGAGCGACTTCGGCTCGGGGTGGGCGTGGACGATCAGCGTCTTCACGGGAACTCCTTCGGATCGGATGCCTTCGATCCTGGGCGACGCGGCGCCCGGCGTTCAGGGGCTCCTCTTCCGTCGGACCGGGCTTCCTGGTATCGGCAGGGCCACCTTCACGGGCATCTCCGAGGCCATACTGGGGACATGGACGATCTTGCGGGTTTCCTGCGGACCAGGCGTTCCCGGGTCGACCCGGCGGCCGTCGGCATACCCGCCGACAGCCGCCGCCGGGTCGAAGGGCTGCGCCGCGAAGAGGTCGCGCACCTGGCCGGAGTCAGCGTCGACTACTACGTGCGCCTGGAGCAGGGCCGCGCGACCCAGCCCTCCGAGCAGGTCCTCGACGCGCTCGCCCGCGTCCTCGGCCTCGACGAGACCGAACGCGGGCACCTGCACCGGCTCGCCCGGCAGCGCCGGCGCAGCGCGAAGTCGCCGGGCGGGCGGGTCCGGCCGGAACTGCTGCGCGTCCTCGGCCTGGTCACCGGCGCACCCGCACTGATCATGGACCACCGCCTGGACGCGCTCGCCGGGAACCGCCTCGCCGGGCTGCTCTTCGGCCGGCCGATGCCGGGCCTGAACATCGCCCGGCACATCTTCCTGGAGGAGGCCGAGGACGGCCTCTACGCGGACTGGGAGCAATGCACCCTCGACGTGGTCGGGCACCTGCGCCTGGCCGCCGGGAAGCACCCGGAGGACCCCCGACTGGCCTCGCTCATCGGCGAGCTGGCGATGGGCAGCGAGCGCTTCCGCCGCCTCTGGGCCCGCGCGGACGTGCGCGCCCGTACGCACGGACTCAAGGCGTACCGGCATCCGCTGATCGGACCGCTGGAACTGCACCAGGAGAACTTCGCGCTGCCGGACGAGTCGGGAATGGAGCTGCTGGTCCTGTCCGCGCCCCCCGGCAGCCCCGCCGAGGACGGGCTGCGCCTGCTCGCGGGCCTGGGCGCGGACCGCGGTGACGCCTCGTATCCCCCGGCGGACGCCCGGCTCCGCGAGTAGCCCGACGACGTCCGCCCGCGGCCGCCGCCCCGGTGTGTCAGTAGCCGCCGATAAGGTCTGTGGTCGGATGCGAAGGGCCGGGGAGTGCGAGGTGGGCATGGCGATTCATCGTCCGGGGCGGCCGGAGGACCTTCCGGAAGCGAGCCCGTTGTGGGCGCGGTGGGCCGCGCTCGCCGCGGTGACCTGGGACGCCGAGGAGGAGAAGGAGACCTTCCGGCGCGGGTACTGGCTCGGCGACAGTGCCGGCGGCGACGGCTGCGCCTTGCACTACGACGACAGCAGTTGCAGCCGATGGGTGCTGGTCCGGGCCGACGGCGGCCGGGCGGTTCTCTTCGGACAGGACGATTCCAGCAAGGTCGGGCGGTACGAGCCCGCGATCGACCTCCTCGCCGGGGCGCCCGGGTGGGTGCGCCGTGAAGTCCGGGACGACCTTCTGCACCAGGGAAGGATCGAGTGCGTCTACTGGTTCGAGGACGGTTCCTGGCACCGCGCGCCGTACCCCGACGACCTGAGTGACGACGGGCTCGACTGCGGGATGAGCCACCTGTCCTCGTCCGACCACGCCGTCGAGGCGATCTGCGCGCTGTTCGAGTTCGACTACGAGTACGAAGGCGCCATGGAAGCCTGCGAGCTGTTCGTCGAGCACGCGGAGCGGGGCACGGCCACCCCTGAGGTCGTGCGCGCCTTCGCCGACGAGCTCGTCCGGGTCCATGCCGAGTACGAACTGTCGCCGCCCTGGATCCCGATCGCCCGGTCGGAGACGGACATCGCCGCGATGACCGCCCTGATGCGCCGGAGGTGACTCCGCGGCGGGGCGCGCGGAACGCGGAGCTCCGCGTACGCCGTCCCGCCGCGCTCAGCCCGTCGGCCGGTCCGGCGCGGTCCGCCCGTCGCAGAACACCTCCTTGACGAGCCGCTGCTTCACCTTCTCGAACGCCTGGACCGTGGCGGCCAGGTCGAGCTCCGCGTCCCCGCAGGTCACCGAGCCGGTCAGGGTCCTGCTGCCGTCGGGCGTGCTGTACATCAGCGCCGCCCAGCCCCAGAATCCGCCGTTGTGCTGGAAGATGGTGCCACCGTCGTCCGTCTTCTCCACGAACACCCCCAGGCCGTAGCCCATCTTGGGGTGCGGCGTGCGCATCTCGGCCAGCAGCGGGGCCGGCAGGAGCCTGCCGCCCATCAGCGCGGAGAAGAACGTGTGCAGGTCACGGGTGGTCGAGATCATGTCACCGGCGGCGGAGATCCAGGAGGGGTTGAAGCGGGTGGTGTCGGCCACCGTCCACCGGCCGGCGTCCTCGTACCCGTAGTAGCCGTGGGCGTGCGGCTCGGGGATCTCCGGTGAGGCGTCCGGCACCACGGTGCCGGTCAGCCCGAGCGGATCCAGGACCAGCCGGCGCATCTCCTCGGCGTGGGAACGGCCGGTGACCTTCTCGATCAGCAGCCTGGCCAGTACGTAGTTGGTGTTGGAGTAGCTCCAGTCCGCCCCCGGTGCGAACCGTGCCGGCCGGGACAGCGCGGGCCGTACCAGCTCCTCCGGCCGGTAGGTGCGGGACCGGTTGTCCATCCACTCCTTGCCGATCCCGGGGACTCCACCGGGCACGACCGTCCCGTCGTCGTAGACCTCTCCGGTGAAGCTGAACAACCCGCTGGTGTGCTGGAGCAGCATCCGTACGGTGATCCGCCGGTCCAGCCCGAAGCCGGGCAGGTGGTCGTCCGCCGGGGCGTCCAGCCCGATCCTTCCCTCCGCGACCAGCCGCAGCACCAGGGTCGCGGTGAAGGTCTTGGTGATGCTGCCGATCCGGAAGTGCCCGTCGGCCCGTGGGGCCTCCGCCCCGCCCAGCTCGCGCACCCCGGCGGTGCCGACCCACTCGCCCCGCTCGTCGTTCACGCGCAGCTGCATTCCGGCGAAACCGGAATCGACGATCTCCTGGATGGCCTCGCGCAGCTCGGGGCGGTCCGGCCCGGCAGCGGTGGTCTCGACGGTGTGGAGGGACTCGCTCATGGTCGTTCCTCGTCTCGCGGCAGTAGGTGTCCGGCACGGCTCGACGGCGCGACGGTGGCCCTGGTGGCCACCGGCCCCGTCGAAGCGGCCGTGCGAGGAGCGTGCACCCTGACCCGAGGTCAACCTCAAGCCCCGTGCGGACCTTGGGGTCCCCGGCACCGGTCGCAGGGGGTGAGGGGATCCGAACGGATGCGCGCTACCCTCGCCCCTGGGACCGCCCGCGACCCCTGACCGGCCCATGACCGCGAGGCGGGAGTGCGGGCCGCCGGCGGCCCCGGCCCGGTCCCGAGCCGAGGACCTACGATCCGGAGGTGCACCGAGCCGATGGCAGACGGGCTCACGATCGGTCAGGCGGCGGCGTACGTCGGCGTCACGATCAAGACGGTGCGGCACTATCACCGGCTCGGCCTGGTCGCCGAGCCGGAACGCGACGGTTCCGGCTACCGGCGTTACGGGTCGGTCGACCTGCTGCGGCTGGTCCAGGTACGGACTCTGGCCGGGGCGGGCGTGCCGCTGGCCGAGATCGGTGAGCTGCTCGACGCCGGTCCCGAGCGGTTCGCCACCTCCCTGGACGACGTCCGCCGTCGGCTCACCGAACAGATCGAGGACCTGACCGCGCGGCGCGACACACTGCACCGGCTCGCCCACGGCGACCGGGCCCTGCTGCCCGACCGGGCCTGCGCGGTCCTGGAGGGACTCGCCGGTCTCGGCTTCGGCGCCGACTACGTGGCCACTCAGCGGGAGGCGTTGGTGCTGGCCCGGGCGCTGGTGCCGGAGCTCTTCGACAGCTTCCTGACCCAGCTCGAACGGTGGCTCGACGACCCCGGATGGATCGAGCTGACCAAGCGCGGCTGGGAAGCGATGTCCTGGGATCCGGACGACCCGCGGATCGACGCACTGGCGTCGGAGCTGGCCGACAGACTGCTGGCCGAGCGCGAGCGGCTGGCGATGGCGGACGGGTTGCGGAGCCGGTCCGACACCGCCTCCCGGTACGGACTGGTCAACCACCACCGGGAGGAGCGGTCGCCGTCCCTCGTCCGGTTGAACGCCCTGGTCGAGGCGAACCTGCGCGCGGCCGGCATCGACGTCCCGCGTCAGTGAGGGCCGGCCGGCGCGGGAACCCCGGCGGGGGGGGTGCCCCGTCCGGCTCAGGCGGGCCGGCGCCAGTCCGGGTCCAGGCGGTCGGCCAGTCCGGCGGCGGTGAACGCGGCTTCCAGTTCGGCGTGGCCCTCGGTGAAGTGGGCCCAGCTGTCGCAGTGCACGGGAACGACACGGCGGGCGCCGAGGATCCGGGTGGCCTCGGCGGCCTGGGCGCTGTCCAGGACCAGCAGGCGGCCGTCGAAGATCACGGGGAAGCGGGGGGCTCCGGCGAAGAGTACGGCGGTGTCCACCGGGCCGAAGCGCTCGGCGATCTCCTTGACCGCGTCGAGCGACGCGTTGTCGCCGCTGACGTAGACGGTGGGCAGCCCCTCGCCGGTCAGGACGAAGCCGATGACCTGGCCGGCGATCGGCTCGACCTCCTCGCGCGCTCCGGGTCCGTGAACGGCGGGTACGCCGGTCACGGTGACCGTGCCGCCACCGGGGCGGTCCAGCTCGACGGATTCCCAGTCGGCCAGGCCCTTGGCCCTCTCCCCGAGGCGCTCTCCGCCACCGGGGGTGGTGAGGGTGAGCGGCACGTCGGCGAGCAGGGCCCGGCCGGAGTGGTCGAGGTTGTCGGGGTGTTGGTCGTGCGAGAGCAGGACCACGTCAAGGGCGCCGAGGTCGCCGGGGGCGGCGGCGGAGGGGGCGGTCTTGGTGAGCGTCCTGCCGGGTGCCGGGTAGTCGCCGGGGCCGTCGAACGTCGGGTCGGTCAGGAAGCGCAGGCCACCGTACTCGAAGAGGGCGGTCGGGCCGCCGAGGACGCGGACGGGGAAGTGGTCGGTCGGTGCGGGCACAGAGGACACGGAGAAAGCACCTCACGGATAGATTTGGTTTAACCGTGAGGTGACGGTAGCTGTTTCTCATGGATGACCGCAAGCCTTAACATGAGGAACATGAAGGAGTCCGTACGGGAAGAACCCCTCGTGCCGCCCGCCCAGGGCGAGCGGGAGCACCTCTCCCTCGCCCTCGCCAACAGCGCCGTCGCGCGGCCCGGCGGGCACACCATCGATCTCCTGGGGACTCCCGCACAGGCGAACCGCTGGCTGACGGAGCGTGGTCTCGCCCCGGCCGACGCAGGCATGCGGGAGATGTGCACGGCGCAACTGCGCTCGCTGCGCGAACAGATCAGGTCGTTGTTCGCGGCCCGCGCCGCCGGGCTCCCCGCCCTCCCCGCCGCCGTCCGGGCCGTCAACGACGCGATGATCCGCGTCCCGACCGCCCCGCTGCTGGCCTGGGACGACAAGAACGGCCCCTACCGCGCCACCACCCACCCCACCACCGCGATCGTCGACCACGCCCTGGCGGCCCTCGCCGCCGACGCCGCCGACCTCCTCACCTCCCCGGACGCCGAACGCCTCACCGCCTGCGGCTCCGCCCCCTGCAACCGCTACCTGCTGCGTCACGGCCGCCGCCACTGGTGCTCCACCCGCTGCGGCGACCGGGCCCGCGCCGCCCGCGCGTACGCCCGCCGCGCCCAGGCCGGGGCGGAGTGACGCCTCCGCCCGAAGGACGCGGAGCCGCCGCACGTCGGTCAACAGAATTCCTTAACACCCATGCAGTAAGCGGCCACTTCTGCTGAAGACGCCACGTGCCGAGGATGGGGGCATGCAAAGGATCTGCGTCATCGGCGGAAGCCGATACTTCGGAAAGCTCCTGGTGAAGCGCCTGCAAGCCGACGGCCACCAGGTCACAGTGATCAACCGCGGCTCCACCCCGCCGCCCGCCGGCGTCGAGCACCTGGTCGTCGACCGCAACGACGAGGCGGCCCTCGTCGCCGTACTCGGCGCCCGCACCTTCGACGTGGTGGTCGATCAGGTCTGCTACACCCCCGTGCAGGCCGCGATCGCCGCCCGCGCCTTCGCCGGCCGCGCCCGGCGCTACGTCATGACCTCCACGATCGAGGTCTACGACCCGGCGGGCGCCGCACTGCCGGACCCGGCAGGCGCCCCGGTCCCGGAGGAGAACGTGGACCCGGGTGCCTGGCCGGTGGCCATGGACCTGCCCTGGCACGACGAGGCCTACCTGGAGGCGCACTACGCCGAAGGCAAGCGCCAGGCGGAGGCCGTCTTCACCCGCGCCGGCGGCTTCGCGTTCGCCTCCGTGCGCAGCGCACACGTACTCGGCGGCGGAGGACGGGAATTCACCGGCCGACTGGCGCACTACACCGAGCGCGTCGCCCACGGCGAAGAGATCACCGTGCACGCGAGGGCACTGCCCACGGTGTTCATCCACTACGCGGAACTGGCCGACCTGCTGCGGTGGGCGGCGACCGGCAGCGACTTCACCGGCCCGCTCAACGCCTGCTCCGACGACCTGCTCGACGTGCGCGACCTGGCCGCGACCGTCGCCGCGCAGACCGGCCGGGAGCCCGTCTACCGGACCGCCGCGGCGGGCGAGACCGCCTCTCCGTTCTCCTTCGACCGCCACTACGCCATGAGCAATGCCCGCGCGAAGGAGCTGGGCTTCGCCTTCTCCCGCACGGCCGACTGGCTGCCCGGCGCCGTTGCCGAGGCCCTCGTCGCGTCCGCCGCCCCCACCACCTGAGGAAACAGAGCCACCATGCGGTACCGCACCATCGCAGACACCACCGTCAGCGCCATCGGCCTGGGCGCCATGCCGCTGTCCATCGAGCACCGACCGGACGAGGCACGGGCCATCGCGACCGTCCATGCGGCCCTCGATGCCGGCATCACGCTCATCGACACCGCCGACAGCTACCACTGGCACGCCGACGAGACCGGGCACAACGAACTGCTCATCGCCCGCGCCCTGGCCCGCTACGGCGGTGACACCTCCGACGTCCTGATCGCCACCAAGGGCGGCCGCGGACGCCCGGGCGACGGCAGCTGGACCGTCACCGGCAGCCCCGCCCACCTCAAGCGCGCGGCCGAAGCCTCGGCCAGGCGCCTGGGCGTCGACGCGATCGGGCTGTACCAGCTGCACAAGCCGGACCCGGCCGTGCCCTGGGCGGAGTCCGTCGGCGCCCTGCGCGAGCTGCTCGACGCCGGCGTGATCCGCGCCGCCGGGATCTCGAACGTGAGCACCGGTCAGATCCGCGAGGCGCACGAGATCCTCGGCGACGGGCTCGTCTCCGTCCAGAACCGGTACTCGGCCGCCGTGCGCGACAGCGAGCCCGAAGTGCGGCTGAGCGCCCGCCTGGGGCTGGCGTTCCTGCCCTGGAGCCCGCTCGGCGGGATCTCCCGCAGCTCCCTCGACGGCCCCTCCGGGCAGACGTCGGCGGACACCGCCTTCCACCACATCGCGGCCGAGCACGGCGTCAGCCCGCAGCAGGTGGCCCTGGCGTGGCTGCTGGCCCGCTCCCCGGCGGTGATCCCGGTCCCGGGCGCGAGCCGCCCGGCCTCCGTACGGGACTCGGCCCGCGCCGCGACGCTCCGGCTGAGCGCGGAGGAACTGACCCGGCTGGAGGCTCCCGGGCGGCCGGACGTGTCGAACTGACCGGGCGGTTACGGATCACCGCGCCCCACCTCGCGAACCGCCGGGGCGACGTGGCCGGCCGGCGGGCCGGCCCGCCGGCGCTCCGACGACCGCACCCCATCCGTCGAGGCCGATCGGACCTGACCGCCCCGGTCACCACGCGTCGATGACCGGCGCGCCGGGTTCGCACCGCCGCCACGCCCCGGCCAGGCGCGTCAGCCGGTCCGCCGCGGCGATGCCGCACAGGGACGCGACCCTGCCGTCGCTGACTTCGAACACCACGGCGCCCACGACCCGGTCGCCGAGGACGGCGAGGACGGCGAGGGAACCGTTGACCCGCGCGATGGGCATCGCCAGGGAACCGCCGGCCGGCCGCCGCTTCGCCGGCGTGGGCCTGAAGCCGGCCCGCGCGAGAGAGGCGACGCGCTCGCGCGTCGTGTACCGCAGCAGCCGCCTGGCCAGTCCGGCGCCGTCCGAGACCGCCGTCACGTCGTCGGTGAGCAGCGCCACCAGCCGATCGGTGCGCCCCGACGTGGCGGCGGCGAGGAACTCCTCGACGATCCGGCTCCCGGAGTGGGTCTTCGTGATGGTCAGCTGAGCCTGAGCATGAGCGGGGGCGACGCCCACGGCGAACGGCAGCGCGACACCCAGGACAGCGCCGAGGGCTGCCATGCGCTTCCTCAACTTGTTGATGGCCATGACGGTTCTTCTCCTGTCGAACGACGGGCACCACGGACCCCTGCACACGCGGCGACTCGACAGGGAACGGTCCGGCCACGGGTGCGGCCGCAACACCACTCGATCGCCACACTCGGATGGCGGTATGACCCACGCGACCCGGCCCTCGCCCCCGTGCTCCCCCTTGGTGACCCGCGGCCGTCACGGTGCGGGGACACCCTCGTCGCGGGTCGGGCCGGCCGCGGCCATGATGGCCTGCCAGGGGGCGGAGTCGAAGATGAGAGTGATCGCGGTGATCCGGCCGTCGTGGAGGCGGAAGTGCTCGGCGGTGCGCTGGGTTATGCCGAGGGCCGGGGCGGTGTGGATGTCGTAGACCAGGGTGGCTTCGGTTTCGCCGTACAGCTCGCTGATCAGCTCCACGCCGGTGACGATGCCCAGGAGTCCGTCGATCCCGTCCAGATGGCCGGTGGGGCTGTCCGAGGTGATGAACGGGCTGCGGAAGAGGAAGCCTTCGCCGATCCGGGCGGCGGCCGCCGCGACATCGCCGCGGAACCTCGCCTCGTGGTAGGCCCTGACCGTCTGTCGGGTGGGTGTGTCGTCAGTAGCCATGCGGTACTCCGTCTCGTCGGGTCGGGTCGGGTCGGGTCGGGTCAGGAAGCGGGCTAGTCGGGCCGGACCGTGTTCAGGTACTCCTCGATCCGGTGCTGGTTCTCCACCAGGCGCAGGCACAGGTGCCTGAACTGGGCGAGTTCGTCCTCGGTGAAGCCCTGGAAGACGGCGGACATCGCGCGCTGCGTCGGCTGACGGAACGCTTCCAGCCAGTCGCGGCCGTCCGCTGTGATCCGGGCCCGGACCGACCGGCGGTCGTGCCGGTCCTGGACCCGCTGCACCAGCCCGTCGCGCTCCAGCGTGTCGACCAGGCCGGTGACGTTGCGGGAGCTCACACCGGCCGCGCGGGCCAGTTCGCCGATGCTCAGCCCCTCTTCGGTGGCCGCGCTCAGGCGGGTCAGGACGTCGAGGGCTCCCGCGCTGAGACCACGCCCGCCCGCACCCTGCGCGCGCAGCCGGTCGACGGCCTGCGAGGCCGAGCGGACAGCCGCGGCCGCCTCCAGCGCGAGCGAGCCGCCACCGAGCGCGAAGGCGCCCATGGACGCCCGGACACCGGGGTCGTAGAGGAATCCGTCAGGGTCACGGGACAGACCCTCAGAGTTATGTACGTGCTTCATGATGAAGCAGCACTCTATCTCGTTCGGGGGTGCCCCGCCAGAGACCAGCGCGCCCCGACCCCACCGCCCCGCCCCACCACACCGACCGTCACGGCCAGCGGGCCGCCCGGGATCCAGGAACCTCTGGCGGCGGCGTCAGCGCCTCCGGGAGGGGGTGGCCGCGCCGGTTCAGGGGTGGGGCGGGTGCGTGGCGAGCCAGTGGCGGGCGATCTGTTCGCGCGTGGCCACCCACGCGCCGCCCCGCCGCGCGACGTGCTCCAGGAAGCCGTCGAGGGCGCGGATGCGGCCCGGCCGGCCGATGATGCGGCAGTGCAGGCCGACGCTCATCATGCGCGGCCGGTCGGCGCCCTCGGCGTGGAGCGCGTCGACGGTGTCGACGAGGTAGGCGAGCATGTCGTCGGCCGTGGTGAAGCCGTGGACGATGAGGAACTTGAAGTCGTTGGCGTTGAGGGTGTACGGCACCACCAGGTGCGGGCGTCCGGCCGCTTCGACGTAGAACGGCAGGTCGTCGGAGTAGTCGTCGGAGTCGTAGAGGAAGCCGCCCTCCTCGGCGACGAGGCGCCGCGTGTGGGGGCTGGTGCGGCCGGTGTACCAGCCGACCGGCCGACGGCCGACGAGCCGCTCGATCGTCGCCACGGAGTGCACGATGTCGGTGCGCTCGACGTCCTCGGGCACGTGTCGGTAGTCGATCCAGCGCCGGCCGTGGCCCGCGACCTCCCAGCCGGCGGCGCCCATCGCCCGCGCCGCTTCCGGGTTGCGTTCGAGCGCCTGCGCCACGGCGTACACGGTGACCGGCGCCCCGTGCGCCGCGAGGGTGCGGTGCACGCGCCAGAATCCGGCGCGCGCGCCGTAGGCGAACAGGGACTCGACGTTCAGGTCACGCCCGCCGACGACGGGCGGCGCGCCGACGAGTTCGGCACATCGGGCGCGGAACTCCGCCCCCGGGACACGTCATTCGTCCCCGGCGGCCGCAGCGCCCTCGGCGTCCGCGGCTTCCTCCGCGTCCTCGGCTTCCCAGCGCAGCAGGTCGCCCGGCTGGCATTGCAGGACCTCACAGAGCGCGGCGAGCGTCGCGAAGCGCACCGCCTTGGCACGGCCGTTCTTGAGTACCGCCAGGTTGGCGGGCGTGATGCCCACGCGGTCCGCGAGCTCCCCCACCGACATCTTCCGCCTGGCCAGCATCACGTCGATGTCGACGGCGATCGCCATCAGATCACCTCGTCCAGCTCGGCCTGCATCCGCGCGGCTTCCACGTCGCGCGCGACGGCCTGGGCGAGCAGCATCCGCAGCACGAGCACGATGAGTGCGACGCCCAGGATGGCCACGCCGACCCCGCCCATGATGACGGTGACACCCGGGTCCTCCCGCTGACCGGGCGCATTGACGATCGTGACCGCGAACCACAGGAGGGCGGCCGCCACGATGGCGCCGATCACTCCGTCCACGTACCGGAAGGCGGCGTGGGAGAACACGGTTCCGCGTCGCACCATCGCCACCAGCCGCCCTACGCAGACCAGGGCGACCTGGGCCGACAGCATGCCCAGGATCGTGATCACCCGCAGCGGGGTCAGCGGGAGCGACCCGTCCTCGGGATCGGTCGCCAACGCCCACACCATCAATGCCTGCACGAACACGGTGCCGACGAACACCACCGCGAGCACGGCGCGCAAGGCACCCACTGCCAGCTTTCCCACGACCCACCCTTCCATCGACTTACGATCTAAATCTATCGATTTTCGATAGACGAGACAAGGTGTCACGCGAACGGTTCAGACGCTCTCCTTCTCGGCGTCACTCAGGGGTGGGCCCTGCAGAGGGGGCAGCCTCCGGCCGAAGAGCATGGGGACGAGCATGTCCGGGGAGAACAGGCGGGTCGCGGGCTTCTCCAGGCTCATCACGTCCAGGAGGGCGCCGAGCGCACGCGGGCTGCGGGCGCCCGTTTCGACGGCTCGGTCGACGTAGCGTGCGAGGAGTCTTTCGGCGGCCCTGGGCGGCGTGTCACTGGCGCCGGGGTAGAACGCGTCCTGGCCGACGGCGAGGTCCCACGCTCCGGCGACGGGCCGGGCCGCGGAGCGCTGTACGCGGCGGGCCGCGCCGGGGGCGGTGAGGCCGGTGGAGCGCAGGACTCCTCTGAGGGCGACGGCACATTGGGCGGCGACGGTGAGGCCGTGCCCGTACACGGGGTTGTATCCGGCGATGGCGTCGCCGAGCACGGTGAAGCCGTCCGGCCAGGCCCGCATCTTCTCGTAGTAGCGGCGCTGATTGGCGGTGCTGCGGGTGGTGGCGATCCCGCCCAGGGGTTCGGCTTCCTTGATGAGTCTGCCGATGACGGGGTCGCCCAGGCCGAGGGCGAAGCCGACGAAGGCGTCCGGGTCCTGTGTGGGCTCGCCGCCACGGGTGCCGGACAGGGTGACCATCCAGCGGCCGTCCTCGACGGGGAGGATGATGCCTCCCCGGCCGGGTGTTCGGGCCGGGTTGGCCTGCACGTTGATCAGGGGGAAACCGCCCGCTGTCGCCGCGGGAGCCCGGTACACGCGGGTGGCGTAGGCGACGCCCGCGTTGACCTCCCGTTCGGTGACGGGGGGCAGGCCGAGGTCCAGGAGCCACGACGGGGCGCGGGAGCCGCGGCCGGAGGCATCGACGACCAGGTCCGCGGAGAGGGTCCGTACGCCGGTACCGGACCGGATCCGGACGCCGGTGACGCGGACGGCATCACCCTCCAGGCCCTCGGCGACGGCCTTGTCGAGCAGGCTGATGCGCGGGTTGCGGAGCACCCGCTCGCGCAGGGCGTGGTCCAGGAGGTTGCGCGAGGAGACGAGGTTGCGGTGGTGGGTGGTCCTGAACCGGCGGAACCAGACCTCGTTGGGCGCCCGGGAGACCATGTCGCCCATGATGTGGACCAGTCGGCCCCCGCGGGCGACGATGTCGTCGGTCAGGCCGGGCAGGAGGTCTTCGAAGGCCTCGACACCGCCGCTCCAGAGGAGGTGCGCGTGGCGGGCCTGGGGCACGCCCTTGCGGCCCTCGGGCCCTTCGGGCAGCCTGTCCCGCTCGATGAGCGTGACGTCGGCGAACTCGCTGAGCACGGATGCGGCGAAGAGGCCGGCGGCGCTCGCGCCGATGACGACGGCGGTGGGCCGGACGGGGCTGGATATCTCGGGCATGGGGGGTCCCGCTTTCTGGGCCGCATGATCATGGTCGGGCACGTGGCGCAGAAGGAGCGCCCCGTCATCCACCTCCACACCTCACGTCCGAAGAGCAGACCGAACGTTTCGGCCGCCGCCTTCGTGCCACGGCTCGCCGGACGGGGCAGCCGACGCGATCACTCGGGGCACGGCAGATACGTCTCAGTTCGGACCGGCGGTCCGTACGAGTGTCAGCTCCCGGTCCGTCAGGGGCGGCGCGCTCAGGGGCGGGCGCAGCGGGCCGCGCAGGGCGCCGAGGAGGACGCGCGGCTTGACCAGGGTGGTCAGGGGGGCCTGGAGGGAGGTGACGTCGAAGAAGTCCTTGGTCATGGTGAAGCTGCCGCAGCAGGTGTTGAGCAGGCGGTAGGTGTAGCCGGAAAGGACCTTGTCCTTGCGCGTCGGGGTGCTCTGCTCGCTTCCCTGGGCTCCCGGATAGAACACGTCGTGTCCGAGTGCCAGGTCCCAGGCCGCCGCGACCGGTCTGGCCATGGCCTTCTGGACCCGTCGTGAGAGCCGGGGCGCGTCGACCCCGTGGGCCGACGCGAGATCGCGGAGCGCGAGCGCGGCCTGGGCGGCCACGGACATGGCGTGCCCGTAGATGGGGTTGAACGCCGCCAGGGCGTCGCCGAGCACGACGAACCGTTCCGGCCAGTTCCTGACGTTCTCGAAGTAGCGGCGGGTGTTGCGCGTGCTGCGGTTGACCGTGACGTCGGTCAGCGGCTCCAGACCGGAGATGATCTCGCCGATGACGGGGTGGCGCAGTCCGCGGGCGAACGGCTCGAAGTCCTCGTTGACCGCTGTGGGCTCGCCTCCTCGCGTTCCGGCCGCGGTGACGATCCACCGGCCGTCCTCGATGGGCAGGATGCTGGCGCTCTGCCCGGGGCGTGCCGTCCGGGGGTCGGACTGTACGACGACCATGGGGAAGCCGGCCGTTCCTTCGGGTGCCCGGAAGACCCGGCTGGCGTACGTCAGGCCGAGGTCGAGGGAGCGCTCGGGGGCGGGCCTGACCCCCAGCTCCGCCAGGTGCCGAGGGGCCCGCGAGCCCCGCCCGCTCGCGTCGACGACGAAGTCGGCTTCCAGGGCCGCTGCCCGGCCGTCCGCCCCCCGGGTGCGCACGCCGGTGATGCGGGCGGCGGTGCCGGTGAGGCCCTCGACGCGGGTGCGCTGGAGGACGGTCACCCTCGGATCGGCCAGTACGAGCTCGCGCACCACGTGGTCCAGCACGTCACGGCTGCAGGCGATCAGGAAGGCCGTCTCGGCGCTCCAGCGGCGAAGCCAGCCCTCGGCGGTGAATCCGACCATGCCGGTGGGGATCGGGATGCGGTTCGCGCCGGCGGCCATCCACCGCTCGGTGACGCCGGGCAGGAGGGCTTCGGCGGCGTGTACTCCGCTGCTCCAGAACATGTGCGCGTGGCTCGCCTGGGGAAGTCCCTTGCGGGGGCCCGGGGCGGCCGGGAGTTCGTCGTTCTCGACGATGAGGACCTCGTCCACCGCCTCGCGCAACGCGGCAGCCGCCAGGGTGCCGGCCAGGCCGCCGCCGATGACGAGGGCCCGGCGCCGTATCGCCGCCGTGGGGGTGTTGCTGGGGTGGGTCATGTGACTGCTCTCTCGCGGGCCGCCGAGGGGCGGGCGCCGTCTTGGTCAGGGGAGCGGGGCCGCCCGGCCCCGAACCGGACGGATTCCGTGTGCTCCGTGGGGAGTGCGTGGACGGTGTGCTCCGTGTGGATGGTGTGTCGACAGGCGCCGGCGGCACCGGGGATCTGCGCGGCCCGGACGTGTCGGTGAGTGGTCAGACGCGGTCGGAGGTTCGCTCGAAGACCGAAGGCCGCCCGGCATCCCGGTCGCAGGTCCGGTCGGGAACGGCCAGGTCGCGCAGGGCGTCCGAGAGCCGCACGAGCTGTTCGTCGTCGCCCGAGAGCATGCTCTCCAGGCTGCAGTCCCCCGGGTCGGCCCCGGTGCCGTGCAGGGTGTCGAACGCCGCGACCACCATGGCGACGTGGCGTGCCGCATCCGGTTTCAGGGCGCCGGGGAGCCCGTCCGGGTGTCCCTCTTCCTCCGCGTGGCGGTCGAGACGGGGCGCGATCAGCCGGAGGCCGTCGCGGATGTCGCAGGTCCGGCGCAGCTGGCGCTTGCCGAGCGAGGAGGCCCAGGGAATGCGCACCAGTTCGTACGGGGTCACCGCGCGCATGGTCAGCCACAGCGGGCGCAGACGCCGGTACTGGGACCACCGGCGCCACAGGCTCATCACGCACTGGCTCGCGGAGGGCAGGGCGAGGCCGACGCACTGGAGGAGCGAGGCGAGTGAGGAGACCGTCGGGGCGACGGTGGTGCTGACGCCGTCCCAGTCGTGGCCGGCCCATCGCGCCCCGATGGCCGTGARCTTGCACGCGACGTATCCCAGGCTCAGGACCGAGCCGGTCACGATGAGGAGCAGCCCGGTCCGCAGCAGCCCCGGGACTTCGCGGGACCAGCGCCAGCACAGGCGGGCCAGGACCAGGTTCGCCAGTCCGTAGGCCAGTACGCACAGGACGACCATCTCCCGGACGTACGGGGTGGTGGCGTAGTAGGTGTCGAAGTCCCGGAGGCGTTCCTCGGACGCGTCCCCGAGGGCGAACAGGGTGAACTGCGTCGCGATCAACGCTCCGTAGACGCCGACGCACCAGCGGGTGGCGGTCCGGCGCCGGTCCCGCGGGCCTCCGCGCCAGGTGATGGTGAGGTTGATGAGCGCGGCGCTGGCAGCGGTGACCGTGCCGTAGACCAGCGGGACCGAGAAGTTGGGGATGCCCGTGAGCGCGTTCACCTGGGAGATCGTCGGCGGCGCCGCGAAGAAGAAGACGGCGGCGCCCAGCGGCAGGAGCAGGGACACGGAACGGACGAGGGGATCGCGCCAGTGCCTGACGAGTGCGGGCGCCCTCAGGGCGAAGGCGACCGAGAGGACGCCGACGAGAAGGTAGAAGTACACGGTGGTCATGCGTGCTCCCTCACCGGCGTCGGCCCGCCCGGACCCCCGGAGAGGATCCGGGCCAGCGCGTGCGAGATCCGTACCAGATCGCGCTCTTCGCCGGGTTCCGTCTGAAGTTCGTGGGAGGACGCGATCACGTGGCGCTCGGGGTCGGCGCGCAGCGCGTCGACCGCGGCGACGACCATGACCGCGTCCGCGTCCGCGGCGGCGTCATCGTCGGAGGCGCCATGGGCCAGCGCGTCGGCGAGTGCGCGGGCCCGCAGGGTGAGGTCGAAGTAGGGGTTGAGGGTGAGCAGTCCGTCGTGGATGCCCGATTCGCGGTGCAGCCGGCGTACGCCCACCGTGGAGAGCAGGGGCATCCTGACCACCGCCGTGGTCGGCGTCAGCCCGTGCAGCAGGCGGGACAGGGTGCCCAGCCGGCGGTACCGGGTCCAGTCCCGCCAGGGTCCCTTGAAGCGCTGCACGGCGAGGGGCAGGCCGAATCCGAGGAGGATGAGGCAGAAGGAGACCGTGACGAACGGCCGTGCCACCTCGGTGCTCAGGACGTCCCAGTCCGTTCCGGCCCATCGGGCGCCGACGGCCGCGAACTTGCACACGTCGAAGCCGAGGGTGCTGGTGTAGCCCGCGATCAAGAGGGCCAGGCCCACACGCAGCTCCTGGGACACATCGCTCAGCCAGCGCCGGCACAGGGACGCCATGATCACCGCGGCAGCGGAGTGGCCGACCAGGTAGAGCACGATCATTTCGCGGATGTACGGCGTGTTGGCGTAGTAGGTGTCCAGGTCCTCCAGCCGTTCGACCGGTGCCTCGCCGAGGGCGAAGAGCGCGTACATCGCGACGGCCAGGGCCGCGTAGGTTCCCGCGCACCAGCGTGTGGACCGCCGGATGCAGGCGGGCGGGCCACCTCGCCAGTTGATGATCAGGATGATGCCGGATCCACAGCAGGCCATCAGGAGCGAGTAGAGGAGGGGCGCGGCGAAGTTCGGCACGCCCGTGATCTCGTTGACCTTGACGATCGTCGAGGTCGCCCCGAAGTAGAAGACCCCCGTGGCCGTCAGCAGGAACACCACCACGGCCCGGAGAAGGGGATCGCGGGTGTTCCTGCGCAGGCTGGGGAGCCGGACGAGGACCGCCACGGTCCCCAGCGCCGCCGGAATGAAGAAGGCGAGATCGGACATGGTTCAGCCCCGTATGCCGTGGTGGCCGAGCGCGGCCGCGATACGGCCGGAGGTCGTGCCGCGGTCGAGTACGGGTGCGTCGGGCGGGGCCAGCAGGTGCCGTACGGCGTGGGCCAGTTCGAGGCCGTAGCGCTCGGCGGCCTGCTCCTCTCCCGCGTGCTTCCTGGCGGCCGCCCTGTCCTGCTTGAGGAGGGCGGGACTGTGGCGTCCCGCGACCGCCAGAGCCGACTCGACCACCGCTTGTAAGTCGGCGTCGTGGCGCAGGAGGCGAGCGGCCGCGGAGCCCTCGGTGACGTGCAGGTGGCAGTGGCCCAGCTCCAGGTGGCGCAGCTCGTGCCCGGTGATGACGATCTGGTGTTCGGCCGCGGTCTTCTGTTCCACGACGACGAGGTCCCGCTCCCCGAGGTCCAGGGCGAGACCGCTGGCGGTGCCCGGAGGGAAGGGCGTGGTGCGGAACTCGATCCTGCGCCCCCGGCGCAGCCCCATGGCGTCGCAGAGCGCGCGGCAGACCGCCTCGGCCGGAGCCGGAGACTTCAGGTGTCCGATCCCGTCCGTGAGGGCGCCGACGGACCGCCGTATCTCCCGCTGCTTGAACACGTATCTCTCCCCTGCTCCTGCTCCTGCCCCTGCTCCTGGCCCTGGCCCCGGCCCTGGCCCCGGCCCTGGCTCCGGCCCTGGCCCTGGCCCTGGCCCTGGCCCCGGCCCCGTTCCGCGACGGGATGGAGCTCGCGCCCTGGTGGATTCCACGCGGCCGGCCCGCACCGCCCCTGCGCGGCGGCCGGCCGCTCCGGAAACCCTCCGTGCCACGACCGGGGACGGCCACGGCCCCCCGAGCCCGCCGGCGCGCGGCGGACGGCGCACCTCAGGACGCATCGCCGGGCGAGCGCCGGTTCCCTTCGGCGTCCTTCGCGGCGTTCCCGTCCGCGTTCCCCTCAGCGTTCCCTTCGGTCGCACGCTCGTCCATGTAGTTGTCGAGCCATTCCAGCAACCTGGTGCGCCCCTGGTCGGGCAGCAGGGCCGCGCGCAGCGCGATGCCGTCGACGCCGTGCCGCTCGTAGAGACTCGGCCGCCGGGCACCGGCCGAGGCCGCCGCCAGGACGCCGCGTTCGCTGTGCTCCCGGTATTCCTGGAGCAGCGCCTTCTCGATGACGGCCAGGACGCAGCTCAGCGCCTCGGCGTCATCCGACTGGAGGAAACCGGCGGGCCGTTCGAAGAACCGTTCCAGCCGGGAGCAGTGGTCCATCGTCGGGCGGCGGTCTCCGCCGAGCAGCGCCTGGACCTGTTGCCGGGAGATGCCGCTCTGCCGGGCGATCTCCCCGTGCGAGAACTTGCGGCCGTTCTCCTTGAGGTACGTCTCGTGGAGCAGGTCGAGCCGCTGGCGGAACCGCTCGTGGATGTCCGGCTCGCCCGCCGGCCGCCCCTGGAGCAGCGCTCGTACGACGTGGAGCGGGACCCCGGAGGCGCGGTGCAGCTCCTCGGGATCCAGAACCTCGTCCCGGCCGCGCCCCAGCTTGGCCCCCAGGTCGACGACCCGTTCGACGACCGTGGCCAACTGCGGGGCGGCCACGGGCGGTACGGAGAAGGCTTCTGTCACCGGCTGGTCTCCCGACGTCGCGCAGGAAGCATCACCCCGGCACCCTCGTCGAAGCGCCGGCGCAGCGGCTGTTGCGAAGCCGATCCTGCCACAGCCGTGGCAGGCGATCCATGGAACTCCGGCCAAACCGCCACGGTCGTGGCAGGAAGTCGATGGCCGGCCATCCCTTCACCCCGTCCCGCTGACGGAGGGCCGCTTCGCGTCACGGCGCCCTGGGCCGCTCGACTCCCGCCTGAAGGAAGTCTCCCCGCAGGACGGATGCCGGGTGCGGGCGGCTCGTCATGCCGGAATCCCTCAAGCCCCGCGCCCGCTCCGGGCCGATGCCCGCCGCCGGCTCCCCGCCGGACGCCGATCACCGCCGAACGGGATCGCGGGACTTCCGGTGATCCGGATCGTCGGCCGGGGCGGCGGCACGCAGCGCCGCCTCGACCCGGCGGTTGCCCGTCATGGTCGACGTGACGGCGGTCATGGTGAGGAGGAGGCCGGCGGCGGCGTAGAGCGGGGTGCGCACGTCGTAGGTGGTGGCCAGCCAGCCGCCGAGGAAGGCACCGAACGGGGCGGCGCACATGGCGAGCATGCGCGAGGTGGACGCGACCCGGCCCATCAGGTGCGGGGGGACGATCGCCTGTCGGAGGGAGGGGCCGAGCACCATCGTGGCGCCCATGCCCGCTCCGCAGACGGCGAGCGCGAGGCCGGCGACGTACGGGTTCGGGGCGGCGGCAAGGCCCAGGACGGCGAGCCCCTCGACTGCGGCCGTGCAGGTCAGCGCGGTGCCGGTGCCGAGTCGTCGGCCGAGGAAGGAGGCGATGCCCGCGCCGAGCAGACCGCCGGTGGCCTCCGCCGTGAGGAGCAGGCCGAAGCCGAAGGTGTCGATGCCGAGACGGTCGTGCGCGAAGAGGGCGAGTACGGTCTCCACGGCGAGGAAGGCGATGTTCCCGACCGCCGGACGCAGCGCGAGCCCGAGCAGCAACTGATTGCGGAACACGTACGAGGCGCCGGCCCGCGCCTGTCGCAGCAGCGACTCACGGGCCTGCGGTACGGGCCGGGGTGCGGCGGGCAGCGACCGTACGAGCAGTGCGGAGAGCGCGAACGACACCGCGTCGGCGAGCAGCGGAACCGCCCTCCCGAGCGCGAGCAGCGCACTGCCGGCGGGCGGCCCCGCGAAGCCGGACGCGGCGGTCTGGGTGCCGCGCAGGCGGGAGTTGGCGCGTTCCAGGAGCGCGGGATCGCGGCCGAGCAGATCCGGCAGATAGGCCGTGGCGGCCGTGTCGAAGAAGAGTCCGCCGAGGCCGAGCAGGAAGGCGACGGCCGCGAGCAGCGGAATGCTCAGCGCGTCCAGCGCGGCCGCTGCCGCCGGTATCGCGAGCAGCACGGCACGCCCCGCGTCCGCGACCCACATCGTGCGCCGCCGGTCCCAGCGGTCCACCAGCGCACCGCCGAGCACCCCGAAGAGCAGCCACGGCAGCGTTCCGGCGGCCGTGACGACGGCGAGCGCCATCGGATCCCGCGTCAACGTCAACGCGAGCAGCGGCAGCGCGGCATGCGTCACTCCGTCACCGAGCGAGGACACCGTCTGGGCGGTCCACAGCCGTCCGAAACCGGTCGGCAACTCCCGAATGTCCGAGGTCACTTGGCGTCTCCTTCGGCCTGCGCGCGCGGTGCCGGGTGGAACAGTGCGAAGACGAGTGACGCGTCCGGCAGCGACGGATCGGACAGCTCCCGGTACTCGTCCGCCAGTGCCTCCAGCCGCGCCCCCAGCTCCGCGAACTGCTCCTCGGTGAGCCGCAGGTGCGCCATCCGCACGTGCCGCTCGCCGTCCGCCGGCGCTGCCTCCAGGTCCGCCACCGCGTGCCGCATCAGCACGTCCGGCCCTCCCTCGCCCGGATCCGGCAGCACGATCGACCGCGCGGCCATCGCGTAGTACCGCTCGGTGACGCCCCGGACCTTCCGCGTCCGCACCACCTTCACCAGGCCGGCCCGCTCCAGCAGCCGTACGTGGTAGCTGGAACTCCCCTTCGCGAGGCCCACGCGCTCGGCGATCTGCGTGATCGTCGCGGGCTCGAAGCGGAGCACGGCCATGATCCGGTGACGCGTGAGATTGGAAACGGCGCGCAGCTGCTCGTCGGTGGTGACGTGGAACGTCTCGGGAAGCTCATCGGTAGGCATGCCCCCAATGGTCAACGTTTCTTGACCATTGGGCAAGGGGTTTCGTTCGGAGTTCGGACTTCCGGAATCGGGTGTCCCCCACGAGCCTCCGCACCGGCCCTCCGGCTGTCGGGGCCTGCGGGTTGCGCCGGCGGTGGGCCGCCTGATTGGAACCTCTACGACGGATACGAGCTCGACGTCCGCTATCACAGCGTGGTCATCTCCGAGTGCCACGGGATGCGCAAGCCCGACCCGGAGCTGTTCGAAGCCATGCTGAAACTGCTGGCACTCTCGGCCGACCAGTGCGTTTTCGTCGCCGACACCGAGGAGTACGTGCAGGCGGCCGAGAAGCTCGGCTTCGCGGGTGTTCACGCGCAGCAGCCCGAGCAGACGGTCTCCCGGCTTGAGGCCCTGCTGCGCGTACCCCTGACCGACGCGCACTGATCTGCCGCGTGGCTCGTCTCAGCACTTCTGCGGTGCAGCAGCGCACGGTTGCCTCGTAGCGGACGGCGAGCTCCTCGTATCGCGTTGCGACTGCTCCACTGCTCCCCGCGAGCCGTCCCGAGATCTGCGTCAAGGACGTCCGGAAGATCACCCACTTGACCTCAACCGAACCTGAGGTCCTACGTTTTCCCCATGACCTGCACGGCCCGCAGGCTCCGCACCCGAAGCACCAGGAGGGGACCGCCCATGACGACCCAGCAGCAGCTTTCCGACGCCGAGCTCGCCGGACAGCCCGCCGCCTACTGGACCGGTGTCGCCTACGAGGCGCTCATCGCCTTCACCCGGGCGCGGCAGGCCGAAAAGGGCTACACCCAGCCCCAGTTCTGGCTGCTGCGCAACCTGTCGGAGAACGACATCTCGCCCGACGGCGAGGGGATGACCGTGCCCGAGTTGCACAAGGCCATGGCCTCCTACATCCGGCCCGAGGACGACCTGGCGGCGGAGGCCGAGGTGCTCGTGGAGCGCGGCTGGCTGAACCGGGACGCCGAGGACCGGCTGTGGCTCACCGAGGAGGGGGAACGGGCCCGCGTCGACCTCGCACTGAACGGCCCCGCGATCCGCGCCGCCCTACACGAGGGCATTGACGACGCCGACTACGTCACCACGGTGAAGGTGCTCAGGCAGCTGATCCGCAACGCGGGCGGAACGGCCGCCTGACGGACCGCGGATCCGCTGGAGTCGGCGGAGTCGGCGGATCCGCGGTTCCGCCCCTGCGGGAAGAGATGCCGTGCGCCGCCCTCGGACGTCGGATCGGGGCCCGAAGGGGCTGCCCGACCCGGGTTGCGACCCTCCCCCGTGGGGATCGCTGCCTTCGGGCGGCGCAAACAACCAGCCATGAAGGCCTCTCACCTCTCGGGAGGGGCCCGGCCAGCTGGCGGCATGGACAAGATCCTGCTGCACCCTCCGCCCGGTGTCAACAATAGTTTGCACATGACGCCAACTTGGAGACGAAAAAGGGCTCTTGGACGTCGGGTGGGACCTGGAATCGACTGCTGCCGCGGCTTGCCGGTTAGACTTGATGCGGCCAGCATGCAGTTCGAGTAACTTCTCGCAGGGGCGCCCGCCGCCCCGAGTTCTGCCAGTGCGGCGGCGGTTCCTTCGCCAACGCGGCGGAAGCGGTGATGATCACGGCAGTAGCCGTACGGCCGGACAGGCCGTCACGGCGACGGTCACTCGGACGTGGCAGGAAAGGGATCGATGAGCGGCACGGGCGACCAGCGGGCGCTGCTGATCTCAGAGCGTCTCGACTTCCTGTTCACGCACATCTTCCCGCGAGGCTCCGAGCCCCAGTCGAACGCCGCCGTGAGTCACACGACCGGTGTGCCGCTTGAGGTCCTGCAGGCCCTGCGGGCGGGCGAGCCCGCGGGAGAGGCCGCCGAGGACGATCCGTTCATCGGCCGGCTCGGGCACCTGCTGAAGACCCGGACGACCGACGAGGGCAAGCCCCACACACAGACGGATGTGGCCAGGGCGTGCGGAAAGTCGCGGATGTGGCTCTACAACCTGCTGGAGGGAAAGAGCAAGCCCAGCCTGGAGTCCACGAAGCTGCTCTGCAAGATCTTCAAGGTGGATCCGTCCTTCTTCACGGATGACCCCCTGGAGGCCCTGGCGAGACACTTCGGCATCGAGGCCGGCCCCGCGTTCTTCACTCTTCCCGACACCGACGCCCTGGTGCAGGAGACCAAGGACCAGGTGGAACTCGTGGCCCTGCTGCGCGAGGCCGGCGCCCCGGCGGTCCTCAGCCGCTACCTCGGGACGTTGCCCGACTCCCGGGACTGAACGGTTCGCTCCGGCCGCAGCCGTCACCCACAGCGTGAAGCGGGGGAAGCCGCCGCCGGAATCATCCGGTTCGTTCGCGATTGCTCCTCCCCCGGAGCTTTCCGATCCAGGAAGTACGCCAACCGGAAGCCTGTCCCACTTGATCTCCCTCACAATGAACGTACAAGCTACTCACTGTGACTCTCCAGACGTGGGCACGCCATCCCTCCGGCGCTCCCCCGACGCTGGTCAGGGCGGTCGCCCGCCGTGGGTCGGCGGTCCATGGGCGTGGGACCACGTACGAAGAATCCAGCAGATTCACGAAGGAACCGCGGCATGCGTCCCATGTGCTGTGGTTTTTGCAGAAGGGGTAGACCGTGGCGGGAATCCGGGAGACCGTCGGAATCGTCTCAGAGACGCTCCGGGAGATCCGCACCCTCCGCAGATTGCGCAACACCTTCTGCTCGCAACTCGGGCTGCCGGCCCACCCGACCATCGACGAGGTCGTATCGGCCGTCTCCGACCGCTGTGGGGTGCCGATCCGGATCCTCCACCTCCCTTTGAAGTACCCGCTCACGGGGGGACTCTTGCGGGGACCCTCCGAGCTCATCATCGTGGTCGACAAGGACTCGCAGAGCATCCTCCAGAACTTCGTCATCGCCCACGAACTGGCACACGCCTTCCTCGGGCACGATCCGGAAACAGCGGGACATGACCTCCAGGACGAGCTGCTCGCGAGCCTGGCTCCCGCCCTCAACCCCAAGGTCAGCCGAATGATGCTGGCCCGCACCTACTTCGACGGGCCCGATACGACACTGTCCTGCGGGCAGACTCCGCCCGAGCGGGAAGCCGAGACCCTGGGGCGGCTGATCGTCAGCATGATCACCAACATCAGCGGCGACCCCACCACCTCGGTGAGCTCCGCCCTGCGCCACAGGGGGACCGGTGTCTGAGGACACTGCGAACATCGTCTACCTCACCGTCGCCGCGATCGGGTCGTGCACCACCTTCGCGAAGTTCGTCGCCTGGCAGCGGGAACGCTCACCCGCGCTGCGGCTGATCGCCATGTGCTCCGCCTTGGGGGTGGGCGCCTTCGTGTTCGCGACGCCCGTGGTCTACCGCGGCACAGCGGATCTGACGGGCAGGCAGAACCTCGCCGAGCTGCTGGTCTTCCTCTGCATCCTCGGCTTCTTCGCCCATACGCACATCA
Source organism: Streptomyces sp. M-16 (assembly GCF_052114405.1). NCBI lineage: Bacteria > Bacillati > Actinomycetota > Actinomycetes > Kitasatosporales > Streptomycetaceae > Streptomyces > Streptomyces sp. M-16. Next base: position 110,240 of record NZ_JBFRER010000006.1, read on the forward strand.
TGTCGCTGCTGTGGCGCCCCTCCCGGTCAAGCGCGACCGGCCGCAGCCCGCTGACCGGGCCGCTCGTCGTCTACGGCCTCGTCGCGGGTGCCCTGATCACCGGATTCCTCGCTGCCGCCGGGCTCGACGACGCACCGCACCCGCTGGACTTCAACATCACCTACGGCCGGGACCCCGGCGCGCTGGTCATGCTGGGCGCATTCCAGCTGGGCCTCGGCTATGCCTCGGTCTCCACCGCCCTGCGGTTCCGTCACAACGCCCTCTCCTCGCAGGACGATCCGAGGCTGCGCCGGGCACTGCAGCACATCGCGATCGCCACCTGGTTCATCGCCGGGTACGTGGCGTGCGTCGGGCCGGCCACCGTGGCCGGCGCCACGGGCTGGCGCGGCCTGGACCCCCTCCACAGCCTCGGCCCGGTCTCCGGCACGATCGGGGCCATCATCATCAACTGGGGGTTCTCCGGTGCCGCCATCGCCACGTGGCGCGCGGACCGTCGGGACTACCTGGCGCTGGCCCCGCTGTGGCAGCTGACGCGTCGCGCCGACCCCCGGATCACGCTGACCGAGCCCAATCCGGTGGCGCAGCTCGGCCTGGTCTACGTACGGGACTGGCATCTGATCACGCGTATGGCCGACATCCTCAGCGGCATCCGCAGCCTGCACCCCTACTTCGGCCGTGCCGCCGCCGACCGGGTCCGCGAGGCTGCCGTCGGCGCCGGCTGGTCGAAGGATGACGAGCGGGCCGCCGCTGCCGCCGCCGTCCTCCTCGGGGCGGTGGCGCTCGCCGAGGACGGAGCCGGCCGGGTGAGCGGCAGGGGCGTCCCGCTGCCGGGGTCCGAGCTGGAAGCGGCTGCCCAACGCGCCCACCTGGTCCGCATGGCCCGCCTTCTCGACCACCCCGAGGTTCTGGCCGCGGCCGGAGTGGACAAGGACGGGCGGCAGGTCTCCAGCTCCTAGCCGCCCGGCCGTCCCGGTGGTCCCGGTCGCCCGGTCGTCCCGGTGGTCCCGGTGGTCCCGGTCGCCCGGCCGTCCCGGTGGTCCCGGTGTCACGCGTCCCGCCGTGCGCACGCCATCGCGACACGCCACAAGAACCGTGGCGCCTGCAGATCGGCGGGACGCTTGCGCATGTTGACGACGTCGAGGAACCTCTCGTTCACCCACGCGTCCGTCGTGGAGGCCTCCTCCATCCATGCCGCCATCTTCCTGGCCATTGCGTAGCCGCGGGGATAGGGACCCGTGACGTGCGGCTGTGCCAGGTCGGACAGGGTCGAGATCTCCCATGCCGCGTTCACCACGACCCTGATGTGGTGGAAGTAGGCATGGGCCGGCGCATGGAGGTCACCGCCCTTGCGCAGGTACGCGACAAGGCACGACGCGTGCAGAAGGGCACTGGTCATGCCCTGCCCGTACACCGGGTTGAAGGAGGCCACGGCGTCACCCACGACGAACAGTCCTCCGGGAAGACGCTCCACGGCCCACCACCGCCTCCGCAAGGAGTGCGCCATGCTGTACGTCTCGACCTCGCCGAGCAGCTCGCACCGGTCGGCGACGACGCCGAAGGGGCTCGCGTCCATCTTCCTCATGCGCCTGCGGAACTCGGCGGGATCCCGGGTCGGGCGCTTGCCGGCGTACGCCGCTATGACCGCCATCCACTGGTCGCCCTCCACCGCGGCCATGGCCCCGGTGTCCGGCTGCTCGGCGGTACCGCTCGCGGCAGCGGGCAACTGGTGCGCCACGCGGACGTCGGGGAGTTCCGTTCCCCTGCGGAAGCGCGCGGTGGCGTAGCCCAGATCGATCCGCATGCGGTCGACCGGGGGTTCCGGCCACCCCTCCTCCCGGAGCCAGGAGGTCAGCCGACTCGACCGGCCCGTGGCGTCGACCACCGCGTCGGCCGGCACCAGGTGCACTTCGCCGGAGTCGGCGGCGCGGACGCGGACGCCGACCACCCGCGTGCCCCGAATGTCCAGACCGCACGCCTTGCCCACCCTCACCGTCACCCCGTCGTCCAGCAGGGTCCGGCGGCGAATGTGCTCTTCGAGGAGGCCGCGGCTCACACCGATCAGCTCGTTTCCGGGAACGCTGGCCTTCCGCCGTCCGTTCGAGAAGAGCTGGATCTCGCTCCCCGACCCGAGCACCGCGCCATCGGCGACCAAGTCCTTCGACAACCCGGGAAACCAGCGTTCGGCCTGCGTCCGTCCCATGTCGAGCAGCGCATGGAGCTGCCCGCTCTGCGGCACACCGCCCCTCGCGACCGTCGCGGCAAGTCCATCGGGCTCGACGACGGTCACCCGTGTGCCAAGGCTCCGCAGGGCCCGTGCGGCGGCCAGCCCCGCGATGCTTCCCCCCAGGACGACTACATGCTGCACGTGCTCCCCCTCCTTCATCGACTGCCCTCACCGTTCGAGAACCCGCGCACGGCCCCGGCACAGCACCCTAGGGCCGTTCTGATCAACGACCAATGTGAGCAGGCGGCTTGGTTGGCGAGAACGCGATCAGAAGATCCACTCGGGGAGTTCGTCAGGCGGCGGCAGCCGGGGAGGATGACGGAGATGAGGTCGCGGCGGCGGAAAGGGCGGTCGGGGCCCACCTCGCCCGATGAGGTGGAGCTGTACGAGCTGTACCTCGGATGGCCGCCGCGACGGGTGGCAACGGTGGCAGGCCGCCGGATCGTGCCCGAGGCTCGTTGACGGGGACGAGTACGAGGGAAGGGCAGCGCCCCATGCCGGAAGCCGACGAGGAAGGCCTCACCGTGCGCCCGATCGGCACGGTGGACCAGGATCGGAGCAGGGCCGAGCGCCTGAAGAGTGCGGTCATGCGCACCCGTCTGCTACCCACGTTCCTGGTCCTCACGGTCATGATGGTGGCCCTGTGGCTCATGGGAATGCCGTTTCTTCAGGCCCTGACGATTTCGACCGCGGTGAAGATCGTGGTGGCCCTGCTCGAACTCCGCCGGGTGCCCGGATCTCCAGAGAGCTGATGCACGCGGCTGTCGGCAGCCGCATGTGTCCCGGGAGCTGTTGCTCCAGCCGCTGATCGCCGGGGGGACTCGGTTCACGTCGCGTCACCGCAGCGCTCCACCGGCACTCCACACCGGCGATGCCGCCGCCGCCACCACCACCACCACCACCACCGTAGACGGAGTCCGAGGACCCGCCGGTACCGCCGCCGTTGAAGCCGCCGGAACCGGGAGCGCTGTCCGACGGGCAGCGTGCCGACGACCTCGGTGACCGGTCCAAGGTGGCGTGGGGTAGCTTCGGTGGCGCCGACGGACGAGGAAGAGGACATGCGGACTACTGGTGTCGAGGTCTTCTCCTGCGCCGTGTGCAGCGCCGTGTTGTCCGTGCCGGTGCGTGAGGTGCATCCTCCGGCGGAGGACGAGGTCTGGACGCCGCTCGACTCTCCCGTGGACCCCTGCCCGCCCAGAATGGCGGCGGGCACCTTCGCCCGTGACCCGGAACCGGGGCGCATCACCTGGGGCCCGCCGCCCAAGGGCTTCCGTATGTCCCGGGCGGGGAACGGGCCAGGAGTGGACCTGCTGTTGAGCCCGGCCGACCTGGTCGGTACCACCAAGATCCTCAGCCGATGGGGCGGCTGCTGCGGGCCAGGCGGGCACGAGGGGGCGAATCTGGCGTGCGCGGGGTGTGGGACGCAGGTCGGGCTGTGGATCGGTGACTGCTACACCTGGCTGGAGGTCGTCCTCGACGGGCGCCTGGTCAGGCGTTCCCCGGCGGCTTGAGCACCTCTTCGTCAGCCCGCCGCCAGTCGCGGCCCTCTCCCCCACACGGGAGGGGGGAGAGAGGGACGACCGGCGGGACCGCTCGCCCGGACCGGGTGGGGTCGGTGGCCGGTCACCCCGGCCCGTGCAGGGCGGGCTCGGCAGTGCCCGGGGTGGGGACCGCGGGGCCCGCAGCGGGTTTCCGGTCCGGCCGGAGTGCGTGAACGGCCCCCGCAGGCTCCGCGACCGTCAGCGTGCACCGGCCGTCCTCGCAGGAGCGCTGCAGTCGGCCCCGCGAGATGGTCTGCATCAGACCGATGGTCCAGCACATCGGGCAGCCGCGCAGTGCCAGCACGCCGACCGGCAGGAGCAGCAGGCTGACCGGGCCCGTGGTGGCGACGAGCGCGAGCGAGGCGATCAGGCTGCCGAAGCCGATCAGGCCGCGGATCAGGTGGCGGGGCAGGGACGGACTCGCGAAGTCAGGCCCGTCGGATCGGGTGGTCGTCGTCATGCGGTGTCTCCGGTCGTGGGTCGGGGTGTGGAGCGGAGGGACTGCTGGACGGAGGCGCGAGCGCGGTGCAGGCGCGATTTCATCGCCGCGGTGCTGAGGCCGAGCGCCTCGGCGGCCATCCGTCCGCTGTAACCCTGGATGTCCCGCATGATCAGCACGCGGCGCTGCTCGGCCGGCAGAGCGGCGACGGCGGCGGCGACCCGGCCCGCCTCGATGCGCTGCAGGACCACGTCCTCGGCGGAGCTCACGGCGGCATCCGGCAGGTGTGCGTCGGACCGCATCGTCCGCGCGCGCCGCAGGCACTCGTTGCGGACGATGCGGAACATCCACGAGGCCAGCGCGCCGGACGCCCGGAGCGTCCCGATCTTGCGGTAGAGGATGATCAGGGCTTCCTGTGCGGCGTCCTCGGCGTCCTCGGGAGTGGCGCAGAGCGAGCGGGCGAATCGCCGTACGTTCGGGTGCGAGCCCGCGACCAGTGCGGTGATCGAGTCGACGTCGCCGCGCTGGGCGTCGACGACGAGCTGTTCGGCGGGCCAGGACGAGTCAGCCACGGGCTTGCTTGCGCTTGCGCGTGACGAAGTAGGCGCACGTGCAGAGCAGCACGGCTCCGGCGGCGATGGCGATACCGATGAGCATGAAGACCTCCTGTTCCCGTTCCGACGGTCGTCGGCACACGTATAGGAGGCGCGTGCCCGCCGAAAGGATTCGGTCCGTCCCGGGAAAATCTCGATCGCGCCGTGCCCCCGGGTCGGCTTCGGCCCCACATGACCAGGACGCGTCGGATGTGAGCGGAGAGCGCTTCCCGGCCGACCGTGGATCGTTGCCCGTGGGAGGGGGCTCGGACAGGAGCGGGGGTCAGGGATGCGTGGTCATTCGAACTCCATGCCGAAGTACGGGTCGGGCTCGCCCGTGTAGGGGTCGACACCGGACTCCCAGCGTCGTTGCTCCTCGCGCCAGTGGACGAACCGCGGTGCGGGCTCGCCCCACAGGGACGCATCGCTGAGCGGGCACCTGTCGAAGCCCGCGGCGAACAAGCGGCGGAGGAACTCCACCATGCCGCAGTCGTAGACCTTCCAGTTGGGCCGGCCGTGCCGTTCCCACACGACGACCGGCCATCTGTCGGGGTCCTCGTCGACGACGAGCCAGCCGAGGATGTCGGCTCCGCAGCTGACACCCCAGGCGATGACGGAATCAGGGCCGCCACTGACTCCGTCAGGGCCTCCTGCGGTCTCCCATATGTGCCGCATGGTGGCGGTTTCGCCCGGCATGCTCCCCATGACCGGACCGTTCGGTGGCTGTGCAGGCGCTTCGGGAGTGAGCACGCCGAACGCGTCGTCGATGCCCCCGCCGCCGTACGTGGCCATGAAGGCTGTGTAGTCGGACGGGAATCGGACACCCCAAGCCCGCCGCAGCTCCTCCCAGTCCACCTGCTCGTCCGCGCCGTCATGGGGCGGCATCACGGACAGAAGCGCGGCGAGAGGTGTTTCTTCAGGCTGCATGGCCCCTCCAGCGGTGTGCTCGTACCGGGGCAATGTATCCGGCGTCACCGACATCGGATTCCGAAGGGCATGGGGAGGAAGCAGGTCAGCCCCAGCCTCTGCCGGCAGGTGCGGCAGCTGGGGCCGCCCACGATCGATGGGCACAGGGTGCGGCCTGCGGCGCGGGCGGTGGTCCGGTCCGGGCGGGCCTGTATGCCGTCCATCAGCTGCCGCCGCGCCCACGCCTGCGGCCGGCCCTGTCCGACTGCCCTGCGGCAACGACAACGGCTCAGGTCAAGCGTGCCGGCTGTTCGTCAGATCTCCGCGTCCCGCAGGACGTGGAGATCGGGTACGAGATCCGCTTCCGTGGCAGACCTCAGGCCGACCTGCGGCGCATTGCCCGGCGGACCCCGTACAGGACCACGATCAACACGATGACGACGAGCAGCCCGATCAGCAGTTTCGAGAAGAGCCCGCCCTTCTTCTTCTTGCTCTTCTTGCTCTTCTTGTTTCCGGTGACGGCCTCGACCCGGGACGACGTCGGTGCGCGGAGACCGGCTGCCACGCCGGCTCCCGCCGGGAGGGAGTTCTGCGCCAGCGCCGTGGCGGCGGGAGCCTGCCGGGCCGCCGGTACGGCCGCCTCCGCGGCTGCCGCCGGGCCCAGCAGCAACCCGGCGAGTATGAAGAGCGGTACGAGTACCGCCGCCGTTGCCGGACGCTTCCTGGGACTGCTGTTGTTCTTCACTGTCTCCCCTGTTCTCCAACGCCCTGACCGCCCGGTGGAATCCGGACAGCTGGGGTACTGGAGCATCGTCGACGAGTTGGACCGCCGCGGCAAGGACATGGGACACGTGACCCCGCCGAGCGCTCCTGCCCGACTGCCCCGTCGTCACGCTGTCACACCCTCCCCGTAGAGTCGGAGGGGTGAATCGAGACGACGCCCTTCACCCGACGGACACCACCGAACTGCTGCACGGTGTCCACGCCCGGCTGCTGCCCCTGGCCGCGTTCACCCCCGAGCTCATGGGGGCCATGCGGTACGCCCGTGTGGTGGCCGACGGGCTCGTCTTCGCGTACGCCCTCGACGGACCCACCAGCGTGCGGACCCTCACCGACAGGGACGTCGAGCGTGCCGGGCTCCGGGAGCTGGGGCAGGCGGCGTACGCGAACCTGATGCGGGTACCCGTCGAGTACGCGGAGGTACTCACCGAAGACGGGGTACGGCTGCACTCCGTCTACGGCGACTCGCACTTCATCGCCGCCAAGGCCCTGTTCCTGTCCGAGACGGCCCGGCAGGTCACCGGTGAGCCGCTCCCGGACACCGGCGCCCTCGTCGTCGTGCCCAGTCGGCACAACCTGGTGTTCCACCCGATCAGCGACGGATCCGTGGTCGGCGCGGTCAACGCCCTCGCGGCCTACGCGTTGGGCGCTTACGAAGACTCGGGGCAGGGCGCCCTGTCGCCGCAGGTCTACTGGTGGCACGCCGGCGGCCTGACGTCGCTCACGGTCTTCGACGAGGAGACCCGCACCTTCTCCGTGCAGCCCCCGCCGCAGCTGCTCGCGATGATGAAGGGCCTGGCCCGGCTCGACGGCGCCGGCCGGATCGCCACCCGCACCGCGGACAAGGCTCCCGACCTCGACGAACTCGCCGAAGCGACCGTCGAGTCGGTGCGACGCCTCGCCACGGACCCCGCGGGGCTGGGCGGCGCGTTCGGCTCCGCCGTCGCACTCGCCCACGCCCGATGCGTCGAAGACCCCGACGCGGCGGGCATCGACACGTGGGACGCCTGGGCCACTTCGGTACAGCTCGGCTCCGCGCTGTTCACCGGTGCGCGGCCCCAGCAGTGCCACCTCGGCGAAGAGCGGGTCGGTCAGCTGCCCGCGACGCCCGCCGACCCGCCCGCGGACGCCCGCGCCTGGCTCGACGCCCTGTACCTCGCCATCGTGTGCCGCCAGCCGGACCGGATCGGCCGGCTGTGCGCGGTGCCGCCGGCACGGCTGCGGGAGGACGACTCCGTCGACGCGTACGTCCTGCACTGGGTCGACACCCTGCAGGCCTACTTCTCCCGGCGGTCCATGGACGAGGTGGTGGAGAAGCTGCTGGCCACCATGGAGTCGTCCATGCCCGAGCGCTTGACGCACGCGCCGAAGGACTTCGTGAACCGGATCGACTACCAGCCCGTCGCCCTCTTCCACCGCCTCGTCGCGGGTGACCCCGACGCCTTCGCCGAGACGCTGGCGGAAGCCCTCGCGGAACACGTCGGGTACTGGGCCGGGTCGGCGGCGCCGCGCGCCGGGCTCGCCCTCGGGCCGCTCGCGATGGCGAGCATGGCCTACGAACGCGGATTCCCCGTCGACCCGAAGCAGCCCTGCCTGCCCGCCTACCTGCTCGACGGGAAGCGGATCGAGGACATCCCCGAATCCGGGGACCCCTCGTAGCCGTGCCGTAGAGGGCAGGAACCGGAACCGAACCGGAACCGCGTCGGCCCACGAGTCCGCGTCCGCACCGCAGCAACCGGCCACATGACACGCGTCGTCGGGGGTGCGGGGGCCGTACGGCCCGCGGGTGGCGGCTACCCGAAGGGGTGTTGGCCGGCGATGGCGATGAGCTGAACGTCCATCTCGTCGGCCTGCGCACAGAGCATGCTCGCGACCGTGCGCATCGTGCCCACGTCCAGCCTGTCCTGGGTCGCCTGGCCCTCCGCCGTCCACGCGAATTCGCCCGACTGCGCCTGCAGGTCGAACGCCCGCGCCATGTCGCGGAGCATCGCGGTGACGTCCTGCACGGCCATGTACAGCTGCCCGTCGGCGCCCCGCCGCACGGGCGTCTCCGCGTCCGTGTGCCGCCAGCCCATCTACCTCACCCCACTGAGATCAAGCCCACCAGGCGGTGTGTCCCCTGCCAGGTCCCATCTTGCTCTCACGGGCGCCATCGGCGAAGGGATTCGGGCGGGATACGTGTCCGGTTCGGCGGTACGGGGCGCGCCGGATACGGGGACCGCGACCGCGCCGGCGCGTACCCGGCCGGTGACCCCATCGGGGCCACCAGCGGACGGACCGGGAGCGGTGTTGGTGTCAGCGGTCGTCGCGGCGGCTCCGCCGAGCCGTGAGCCGCGTCCGGTACACCCCGGCGGTGGTGCGTACCCACAGGCGTACCGCTTCGGGCGACCGCCCGGACACCCGGACCACGGCTCCGCCGATGTCCCACCGGTCTCGCTGCGGGACGTGTACGTGCGGCGCGGCACCGAGGAGCGCCTGGCGCGCGTCCTGCAGCAGCAGGCCCTGGCCGGCAGCCCCGGCCAGCCGGTCCAGGTGGTGCTGGGCGAAGCGGGTGCCGGCAAGTCGAGCCTGCTGTGGTACCTGGCGGAGCTCCTCGACGGCCGACGGGCGGTGGCCCCCCTCCGGGAGACGCGCACCGTCCCTCCGTCCGACGAGATCCGCGCGGGCACGGCGCTCCGGCCGGTCCTGCTGCGGGCGGAGCAGCTGCTCACCCCCGGCGAGGGAGAACGGCTGCTGGAGTCCTTCGAACTGAGCCTGACGGCCGGCTGCGTCGCACTCCTCGACACGGCGGACCTGCTCCTGCACGCCCGGGACGGCCGGAGCGTGCTCAGCCGTACGGTCGCCGCCTGCCAGGAGCGGGACGTACCGCTCGCCCTGACCTGCCGCACCCGCGACGGCAACGCCCTCCAGGGTCTCCTGGGCAGGACACCGTCCGACGTCGTCTGCCGCGTCGGCGACTTCCACAGCGGCGAGGAGCTGGAGCGCGCCCTGTCCACGTACTGCCTGCACTACCTGCCGGCGGCCTCCCCCACCGCCCGGGCGAAGGCGGTGGCGGCACTCCTGGAGGCCGYGGTGCGCGGGCTGCCCGTCCGCGAGGTGGTCGCCAGGCCGCCGACGCTGCGCATGCTCTTCGAGGTGTACGCACCGCAGTCGCCGGCTCCCGAGATCGACGCCGCGGGGCTGTACGAACGCTACTGGGAGCGGCGGGTCCGCGAGGACGGCCGCCAGGGGGCCGACGGGCACACCGTGCCGCACTCGCCGGACCTCTCCTGGCCGGCCCAGTCCCTCACCCGCCTCATGTTGCACGACGGGGCGGTGGCCCTGCCCGTCGCGGACGCGGTCGGCCGCCTGCCCGGGGCGAACCCCGAGGCCGGCGACGACGATCCGCTGGAGCTGCTGGTACAGCTCGACCGGCGCAGCGTGGTCGCGGACGCGGCCGACCGCCGCTCCAGCGTCCACTTCTTCCACCGGACGCTGTTCGAGTACGCGGCGGGCCGCTGCCTGGTGCGCCTCGCCTCCGAGAAGAAGCAGTCGTACTACGGGGCGCTGGGCCGGCACCTGGCGGAGCACCCGGACGACTACCTGCGGGCGGTGGTCGCGGAACAGGCCCTGGTCCAGCGCATGCGCGCGAGGGGCCGCGTACGGGACGACGCGGAGAAGCTGCTCTGCGAACTCCTGGGGAGCGAGGACGTCGACCTCCAGGTGATCGCGGTACGGGCCTGCGCGCTGCTTCCGGACGACCTGTACGGCGACATCCGCGCGGTGTTCCACCGGTACCTGCGGGAGAAGGCGTCACCGGCGATGGTGCGCGAGGTACTGACGCTGCTGCCGACCCGCGAGCACACGAACCCCGAGCGGGTGGCCGAGGACCTCGGCGTCGTGCTCAAGCGGGGCTCCCGCCCCGGCGCCCGCGTGGAGTGGCGCGTACCGGACGTGCTGTGCAGGTTCGGGCGGCGGGACGGGAGGACCGCGGACGTCGTCTGGGCGTTCCTGCCCGAGCTCTGCACCGACCCGGTGCGCTGTCTCAGGCGCGAGCCGGACCCGCAGGCCGTGGCCCTCCAGTGCGTGGCCGTCATCCACCGGCGTACCGGGGATCCGGAGTGGGACGCGCTCTTCCCGGTCGCGGCCCGGATCGCTCAGCGGCTCGGTACCGACAAGGGTCTCGGTACCGACAAGGGCCTCGGTACCGACAAGGGGCTTCCGGCCGGAGTCGGGGACGCGCAGGAGGGGAGCGGCTCCGGCACGTGGGAGGCCCGTACGCCGGTGGAGGAGTGGCGGCAGGCCCAGGCGGCGCTGGACGCCCACTGGTTCGCCGCCGCCCTCTCCACCCCCGACAGGTCGCCCGGGGAGGTGATCCGTGATCTGGCGGCCGAGGGGAAGAAGCCGTTCGACGTACCGAACTCCCGGCTGCGGGCAGTGCTCGGCCGGGTCGGCACGCTGCTGCGCGAGGCAGCCGACGGTGTGCCCGAGCTCTTGGAGGAGACCGTAGCGCTGTGCCGGGACCGGGACACGGTCGGCACCATCGCGGCCTTCCTGCTGCCACCCCTGCTCCATGGGCCCCCGACGCCCCGGGGACACGTGCGGCCGCCGCCTGGTGCGCCGCCCGGCTCGACCTCTTCGACACGCGTGGCGGCCGGGGCCCTCRTACGGGATCCCCGGCCCTGCGGTTCGCGGTCACCGGCCTGGCCCAGCTGCCGCCGGCCCGGCTGAAGGAGATCGTGCGCTGGCCTTCCGTGGGGCTCGTGCACTGGCCTTCCATGGGGCGCCGGAACGACAGGATCGAAGACACCTTCCTGGCACTCGACGGCGCCACCAAGCTCCTCGTCCCCCTGGCCACGTCCGGGCACACCAGGGCGGTCGTCGCGCTGGAGCGCTGGCGGACGCTTGAGGGACTCCGGCACGCGCAGCTGGCCCAAGGCCGCAACGCATGGCCGGGGTTCCGGGGCGGAAGGCCGTACCACGGCCCCCGGGACCGCGACACGATGATCGGGGTGGTCCAGGCAGCCTTCACCGATCACGCCCCCAGGCCCATCGGCTGGTCATGGAGGCACTGCGTGTGCGAGTCCCGACGGCCGCCATCCCCTGGCTCGCCGCCCTGGCCAAGCGCACGGTGGAGCAGCCCGGTTCGGCCGCCGCCCCGGCCCGGGCGCTGTTCGATCGGTTCGGGCCGGATCTGGCCGAGTGGTGCGCCGATCTGTGGGACCGAGGCCCGTGTCCGGACCCGAGCGCCAAGCTGGCTGCGCTGCGCCTGTGGGGCGACGTGGTCCGCATGGGCGCCGCCGACCGGCCGTCGCTCGCGGTGCAGGCGCGGCTGGCGGCGAAGGTGGGCAGCGGGCGGTGGTCCACCGCGTGCACGGTCCTGCGGCACTGGAACGGCCACGACGTCTCCTCGGTCGCGGCCGTCGGCGGCGAGCACGGCTGAGAGGGACTGGACGCGGCTCTGGCCTCGGCGGTCGTCCCGGACGCCTCGGCCGGGGAGGTCGCTCTGCTCCGCTCGTTCCTCCGCTGCCGTTTCGCGCCGCTGGGCACGCGGGAAGCCGTCGCCGCGGCGGTCGACACCGTGGCCGGCCAGATCCGGCTCTCGGCCGACACCGCAGCGATCCACGACTCGGGGGCCGGTTTCCTGACGGAACGCCTCTGCGAGTTCGACCCGGGTCGGCCGTCGAGGTGACGCTCGCGGTGGCCCGCCGGACGGCGGGTTCCGGCCTGGCGGACCCCCACCACGTCACCCGGCTGGGGTGGAAGTGGCAGAAGCCGCTGACCCGGCTGGCCTCGACCGTGGACCGCGAGGATTGGCTGCGGCTGATCGGGGGCCTGGCCGACGGCCCCCAGGCGATGCTCCAGAAGGCCCTCGACACGGCCGCCGCCCGCCGCCGGGAGGAGGACGTACGCGCCGACGCCGCCCACGAACTGGCGGCCAGCCCGTACCGCGACGTTGCCATGGCCGGCCTCCGCGACGCCGCGGTACGCCACCGCAGAACCCCACTGGAGGAACGCCTGTGGCCTGCGGTCCTGCAGCCGCCGGAGGCATGAGGGCCGGGCCGACGCAGTCCGAGGCCTCAGAGCCCACCGAGCAGGCCGGCCTCTGACTCCTCAGCTGGTGGCGCTGATGTCGCGCGGTCGGCGGGACATCCTGGTGTGAGGGATGACGCCGAAACGACATGGCAATCGTGGCTGTCCGGACTTGCTCCGGCCAAGCGGTCTGCGGCGAAGTCACCGCGAACGCAGTTCGAGGCTCTCGGTACGGCTGACGCTCCCATCGGGCGAGGTCGGCGATCGACGAGGCCCATGGAGTCCGGTGAAGACGGGTCTCCCACGGGCCGCCCTCTGTCGGGCCTCCACGAGAACTTGCTGACGACGGATCCGAGCGGGCGCGACGGTGCGGACTGTGGCGGTAGGCCGCTGAGCCGAGCGTACGGAGCAACGCGCGACCACGAGGTGGTCAACAGCCGGCTCCTGACCGATACCGCTCCGCGCAAGCGGCCATCCACCAGGACGAGTTGGAGGCACACGCTCGGCCAGGACGAGCGGCAACAGCCTGAACACGGTGGAAGGCATCACCGCTGTCGCCTCCCGTCGTCCTTTCTCGGGCGAAACGGTGCCAGACCGCTGGGTCGCTCGCTCAGCCGCTGGTGAAGAAGCAGGTCAGGGCAGTGATCCTGACTGTGCAGTGACTGAAGAGACCCAACTTCAGATATGTCCTTCCGAACACGTCCTGAGCCGGTGCGACGGGCAGAGACGCATCAGCCGGTGCTGCCAGCCACGACGCCGCCGGACTCATGGTGAGGATGTACGAGTCAGGCCCGACAGGCGAAGGTCTCGAAGGCATGCTCCGGCCTCCGCAAGCCGTGAGACCGCACGCCTTGCCGTGTCGTGGGCAGGACCGCCATCGCACCACAGCCCCGACTTTTGTCCGCGGACAAAAGTCGGGGCGTTCTTCACAGCAACGGCCTGCCTCTGGCTCTCTCTGAGCAAGGACAACTTCGCCCCCTCAAGCTGTGGAGCGCCGAGGGCCGAGAAGCCGAGAAGCCGTACTTCGGCTGGCTCAGACCGAGCTCGCGATCTACTCCGAGAGCACCACCGACCTGAAGACCGACGCCCACACGCGGCCGGTCGGCAAGCGGCCCTTCGTCGAGCTGGAGCCCCCCGGCCACTTCGAACGTCGCTGAGACAGGGCACTGGACTTTTGTCCGCGGACAAAAGTCGGCTTCACCCACCCGGAGGGAACAACTACAGCCAAGCCTGTCGCCCAGTGCCGGGCAGGGAACCTCGCCCTGGATTCCGTCCCCCTGCCCGGCGACCGCAGGTCGCTCGGATACCAGATGGGCGGTGGCGCGATCACCGACTGGTGATCGGTGCGACCGCCGCCGGGGCCTGCAAAGAAGAGGGGTCAGGCCGACGACCCGCCGACCACGCAATGGGTCAGCCCGGTGGTGAGCTGACCGCCAAACTCCGCCTCGCCGCAGACAGCCGCTACCGCTGCCGGCGCCGGCGCCCGAGGCACGACGACATCGTCCGGCTCCAGGTAGCGCTCGCAGAGCTCGTCATAGGTCGAGCCCGCTCGGCGGTTGTCCAGTGGACGGCGTGTCAGCCATGCCCGCACCGCAAGAGCACAGGCGCTACGTAACCGCCCCTCTCCCCCACCATCGGCTTCCAGCGGTGCCCGACTTTTGTCCGCGGACAAAAGTCGAGGGCGGCTCTCGAACGGACCCGGCATCGGCATGCGCCTATCGCCCGCCGCCTGAACCTCTACGCAAGAGGTACGGCACTACCGCAGGCGCCGCCTCCGCCCACGCCCCATCAAGACCCCGACGCGGTCACCTCACTCCCCCGGGCCCTCCTGCCGGAGGCCCGACTTTTGTCCGCGGACAAAAGTCGGGCCCCACCGCGATGTGCGGTGGGGCCCTGGCTGGGGTGGACGGGGGCTAGCCTCGCCGGTTGTTCTCGATCAGGAGCATCGTCAGCTCTGCCCGGTGCTTCGGCGACATGTTGGCCCAGATCGCCTCGTACATCGCCTTCGGGTCCTGCCACAAGACCGACGGGGTGTCCGTGGTCCGGGTCTGGGAAGGGATCACCCCCTCCGGCTCGCGCTCGTCCGCGTACTCGCTCTCGACCGGCTGAACCGGCTGAACCGGCTGAACCGGCTCCGGAGCGGCTACGGGCGCGGGAGGAAGAACCGGTGCAGAAAGAGGGGCTTCAGCAACCCGTTCGGCGACCGGAGCCGAGGGCTCCTCACGCACTGGCGGCTGGGGCTCGGGGTCCCGACTTTTGTCCGCGGACAAAAGTCGGGCGGGCTGCGCGGCTGGCTCCGGTGGCTGCGGCACTCCCCCGGTCTGGTCCGCCACGGACTCCTGGGCGCTCCGCAAGATCTCCCGCTGAGCCGCCTTCACCTCGGCCTCCTGCTGCTTGCTCTGCTGCAGGAAGCCGAGGAGCTCGGCCGCGCCGACACCCGGCCGGTCCTTCGCCGCACGGGCCAGGAGCCGCCCATCGCGCTCGGGCAGTTCGCCGGAGCTGAGCCGGATCTGGATCTCTTCGGGCAGCTCCAGCAGCACCAGCTGGTTGGTGACCCAGGACGGCGAGCGCCCGAGCCGCTCCGCCGCACGGGACTTGGCTCCGTGCTCTCGGCCCTCCTCGGCACACGACTCCACCAGCTGCTGCACACCCCGCGCGCGCTCGATGACGTCGAAGTCCTCGCGCTCCAGGTTCTCAGCCAGGAGGTGGTCGATGAAGTCGGTCCGGGACGCGGCGAGGTCGTCGCGTACGACGAAGTCGAGGGACTCCAGCCCGACATGCAGGGCACTGCGGAATCGGCGCTCACCGTTGATGAGGACGTGGGTCGCCGAGCCGATCCGGGAAGCGTGGTCCGGCCACAGTGCGAGATAGGCGCCGCGAGTGGTGACGACACAGGCGGACAGCTGCGCCTGACGCAGTTCCTCGCCGAAACGGGTCTTCTCCTCGTCCGTGCCGAAGTTTCGGCGGGGGTTGAGGGGGCTGGGGGAGACCTGGTCGAGGGGGAGCCGGATCAGCTCGTACGACGGTACGTCGCCCTGCGCTATGGCCTTGGCCCGGCCTCGCTCGCTGCGGCCGCCGGCACGGCGGGCGTTGCTGAAGGCGGCGCCGGTACCGAGGAGGTCGCTCTTGCTCATGCCGCGATCCTCCGGGCGATCTCACGCATGGCCTCGGACTGCTCGCAGTCGGGTGCGTAGTGCAGCAGGGGCAGCTTCACGCGGACGGCCTCACGCTGCTCCTTGAGGTCGGCGATGACCGTGATGACCGGCGGGTCGCCGAACTCCTTCCAACTGTTGAGGGAAGAGGTGACGACGTACCCCTTGCGGCTGTCGT
Organism: Streptomyces sp. M-16; assembly: GCF_052114405.1. Classification (NCBI taxonomy): domain Bacteria; kingdom Bacillati; phylum Actinomycetota; class Actinomycetes; order Kitasatosporales; family Streptomycetaceae; genus Streptomyces; species Streptomyces sp. M-16. The sequence goes on from NZ_JBFRER010000006.1 coordinate 126,065, forward strand.
AGAGGTTGACGACGAAACCGAGCTGGGCGATCTCGATGTCGAGGTCGTCGATGAGGTCCTCAAGCTGCTCGGTGAGCATGTCGTACGCGTCGGCGGAGGTGTCCTCGGCCTGGACGGGGACGATGATGCCGGAGGTCTTCGTGGCCTCGCCGTCACGGGTACGCGCGTAGTAGAGCGCGGTGTCCATGGTGTAGCCGAGGCTCGGCGGGCAGTCGACGACGATGTAGTCGAACTCCTTCTCCAGTTCCTCCAGCGCCTTCTCCAGGGCGGTCTCCTTGGTCCGGACGTGCCGGGTGGTGGCCAGGCGGGCGTCGAGGAGGAAGGCGTCCTTGCAGGAGGGCAGGAGGAAGAGGCGCCCGGCGAACACCCCGTGCTCGATGGGGACGAGAAGGTCGCGAACGCGGCCTTCGATCTCGCCCAGCATGTGCTTGGCGAGGCTGGGCTCCTTGATGGAGAGCATGTCGGCGCCGAGGTGACGCGTCAGGTGCCCCTGCGGGTCGAAGTCGATGACGCAGACCCGGGCGCCGGTCTCGGCCAGGGCCTGGGAGACGCCGTTGCTGATGGCGCTCTTGCCTACGCCGCCCTTCTGGTTGCAGACCACGATCCGGCGGGCGCCCTCGTTCGCGGGGCGGCGGCGGCCGACGGGGGAGGGATGGGTATCGAGCCAGAGCCGGATGGACTGGGCGAGGCCCTGGTTGTACGGGATCTCACGCGCGCGGCAGTCGTCCTTGAACTCCCCGTACAGGCCGGTGGGGAGGTAGGTGGAGAACGACGAGGCGCCCGAGGTGTCCACGGGGGTTGCCGCCGAGGCGTCGGCGCGCCAGGCGCGCACCCCCTCGGTGACGGCGTCCTGGATGTCCACGCCCAACTGGGCTGCGCGGACTTTGAGTTCCTGCCGCAGGGACGCCGGCAGCTTGGCAACTACCTTTTCCCTGACTTCCGGGTCGTATGGAGCGGTCATGCGGGTACCTTACTAACCTTCTTGGGGGAAGGCGAAGAGGCACACCGAAGATTCTTGTCCGGCTATGCGCGGAGTTCGCCCGAAACACGAGCGGTTACCTCAGCGAACCACGACGCCGACACGGCCCCGCCCCGCTCCCTGGCACCCGTCCCGACCTCCTCAACTCCGCCCATTCGCCCCTCCTCCGCCCCCAAACCGCTCCGCCCACCGGTCCGGACGCTGCCGGGTAGGGGAGTGGTGGGGCCGGCGGCTGCCGACTCCGCGACACCGCCGGCTCGGCTGGTGCGACAGCCGCGACGCCCCACCCCACGAAGGGGCACCGGCCGCTCCTGCAGTTGGAGGCGGAAACCGGAACCCCCTGGGGTGAGATCGTCAACGTCTCCTTCTGGATCCGTGACGAGGCCTACGGGCGGGAGACCTCCGGAACATCCCCCGCCCGTATGAAGTCATATGACCCTCCCAGCCCCGCCCGGTCTCACTCGACCCTCCCTACCTAGCCCCGGAAGCCCTCGAACTCCACGGACCTCCCCGGAGCGTTTCATGGAGCCCGACTTCGTCCGAGAGCGTCTCCGCAGCCGTACACGGCGGTTCCCGCCGGGCAAAAATCGCTGTGCGGCCCGCTGACGGCTTCACGTGTGAGGGAAGGTCACATCACACCGGGTCAGTCGAGTTCGGGCCTTTGAGGCCCGGTTCTGTCGGTCCAAAATTGCCAGAGATGTCGGAAAATTGACTAGATGTTCGAATGGCCAAGGATCGCGCGCATGGGCGTAGGGAACACGGTCGCCCGTCAGGCCGCGAAAGGGGATCGCCAGCCTGTCTTCCCCGGACGCAGATTGCACTGCGACTGCCACACCTGCATGCTGCCGACGACGTTGCACGGGAAGCCGAGCGGCTGGGGAGCCATGAACTCAGGGTCGGGATTGCCGAACCCGGATACGGCCACAGCTCGAACATCAGCKGGTCGTGGAGCGCAGGACCCTCCAAGCCCTCACGGCGATGGCCGGCAGCGGACCAGAAAGCGCATACCCACCACATAGGGGATCTTGTCCGTCGGTGACTGCGGACCGAACATCCCAGGGGCCAGCCCCTGGACCCCGCCAGCGCCTGGCCGCGCTGGACCGGCCTTGGCATGGGGGGCTACTCGCCCCCCAGACCCCCTCGCCAGGTGCTTGGCGCCCTGGACCAGCCCACCCCTCACGCCCTGCACGGCCTCCCTGACGGTCGGCCGCGCACCCCTCGGGCGCTGGGCGCCCTCACTGGGCATGAGGGCGGCGGCAGAGGGTGGTTGATACCGGATGTGGCTGAGGCCGGGGGTGCGGAGGAAGCACGAAAAGTACAGCCCTCGTGGACTTCGAGGTGACTTGGCCCAGGTCGGAGTGGGGAAGCCGTGGTGCTTCGTCGACTGTTGACACACCGATCGACCTGTTGAGCGGTGCTTCGTGCTGCTCACAGACAAGAACCTGATGGAGCCTCACGGCCGTCCTCGACAGCTGCTCTTTAATAAGAGGGCGCCGCGATTTCAGACCCCTGACCTGCATGTTTGTCGCGCCCCATGTGTCCCCCAGGACACATTTGGGGTTTCGAAATGTGTACCTGGCGAGCACATTTCGCGAAAAAATCAAGCACTGCTTGATTTTCGGACAGCGCCAACAGCCCTGGAAACACTGCAGGTCAGAGAGGTGGCCCTCGGACCCGGAGGAGCCAGAATGCATGCGTGGGCTTTACAATGATGTGCCGTCATCGCGACACACAAAATCAAGCAGCCATGTACTTCCGGCGCTTGGACGCAGAAAAACTCCACGAGGCATGGACTTTTGGCGCAGCGTTCGAACGGCGGTGTGCCCCGAGGGCTCATCCGGCGCGCCGGGGCGTCAAAAGACAAGCACACGTTGATTTTTTGGATACTCTCGGACCGCCTGAGTAACAAGGAGGTCCAGTGACATCTGATCCGCCCGCCCGTCGTCGGCGCGGGCCCCGGCCCGTACCCGTCCCCACCGCCGCGGGCAACGAAGCCGAGTACGGAGACATCCTGGCGGTCCTGGGCCAGCAGCTCGGGGAGAAGGTGGTCGAGGCCACCGACCCCGGAGGCCGCCGGAGGCTCAAGGGAGTCCACTTCGAGTACGCGGCCGACCCCCGCGCCGTACACGACATGGCCGGGGGCGCCGGATACAGCCTGGCCAGCAACTGGTTCACGCAGCTGCTGGCGCAGCTGGCCGTCGCGAACAGCATCACCAAGTCCCAGCTGTGCGTGTTCCTCTTCGTGGCCGGAGGGCAGGTACCGGGGACCGGCATCACCCCGTACACGCAACAGGAGATCACGGACGGACTGAACAAGATCGCCGCTCAGAAGGGCGGCAAGATGATCACGCGGTCCACGGTCAATCGAGCCGTCCAGGCGCTCTGCGGCTACAACTGGGTGGAAAAGGCCGGCAACGGTCGTATCCAGATCAACGTGCGGTTGTGGTTCCACGGCAACAGCACGGCCCAGCACGAGGTTCTTTCCGAGATCTCCGACCGGCACGAGCACGACGTCGAGGCCTTCCCCTACGCGGTGGGCCCCGAAGGTGCCCACCAGGAGGAGCTCGACCTCGACTTCGGCTACGAGGCCGAAGCCCGCCTTCGCAGAAGGAGGCGTACCGGGTGATAGTTCTGCCATGCCCCTTCGCGGGCACCCGCTCACGAGGAAGGCTCTCCCATGGCTAACGTCATGTCTCCGATCATCGCGGAGCGCATCTGGGCCCTGCCGTTGTCCGGGTCCGCCGTCAAGTTCCTCCAGTACCTCGTCTCCCGCAGCGACTTCGGGGGAGCCCTCCCGGTCCGGCAGAAGGACATGGCGGCGGAGTACGGGGTCACGCCCCAGGCCGTCAGCGGCCTCATGGCGCCCCTGTGCGACCTGAACATCGTCCTCAGGCCGCGCAGCGGCGAACGCAACGGCAACTCGTACCGACTCCACCCGCTGGCGGCGAAGTACGAGAGCCCTGAGGACATGGAGGCGGCCTTCCGCGCGACGCTCGTACGCATTCAGGCGGGAGATCTGCCCAACCTGAAGCTGCCGACGTACCAGCAGACGCCGCCCACCCCGACCGGCCGTCCGAAGCTGCAGGTCGCCTGAACGGGTAGCCGACTCCCGGAAAGACGGAAGCCCCCCACCGAAGTGGGGGGCTTCCGCGCCTGAGTAACAGGATGGTTCGGTCATTATATCCATCAGGCACCGGGCAGGCGCAGCCGTACTGCACCACACGAGCCGGCCGTGTCCCCGGTACGGCCGCCTTCACCATCGGCCGGCGGGAACGACCTGGTCGCCGCGCGCCGACCACGCGTAGCCCTGTTCGGTCCGGACAGCATCATGTGACTCGTACGGGTTCGGCCGAAACACATCTGGGATCTCATCGCCGGACTCCTGCCCGAAGAAGGTGAACTCCGGCGCGTGATGCCGGCATCGGCCCATCGAGGCTGCGTCCAGGCTCGATCACCTGTAAGCAGTACGGAGGCCGCGTGTCGCGGTGATGTGGCCGGAGCTGCCCCATGCAAAACGGAAGGCTCTCCACCGGGGTGGAGAGCCTTCCGCGCCTGAGTAACAGTCGAGGCTCACTGTATCGGCCGGACGCCGGCCTGTCCCAGCCCGAAGACCCTCATACATGTGTGTGGTGGAGACCGGGGAGGCAGGGCCTGGGAGGGACTGAAGGGGCCCTTCAGTCCCTCTGGTTTCGGTCCCTCGCCGGTGCTGCTCATAAAGCTGCAGGTCAGAGCGTTCCCGCGGTCCGCGGCGAGGGACCGGAGGGACTGAAGGGACCGAACTTTCCTGTTCCACTGATTACGCGTGCGTGTGTATGCGTACGCGCGTAAGAAGACCCCTAAAACGCTGGAGCGCTGATAACTAGGACTTCTCAGTCCCTTCAGTCCCTCTTGCGGCACCTGCAGGCCGTTGACCTGGGCTTTTCTGTGAGGGACCGAAGAGGGACCGAAACGCTGGGTCCCTGCCGAGAGTCCCTGCGCCCAGCAGGTGCCTCCGGCTGCCCGGAAGGCGACACGCCCGGGGTGGGAAACCTGCGGTTGTCGGCGCCCTGCTGAGGGACCCTGATGGGTGCTGACGTCCAAGGGACCGAAGGGACTGAAAAACCGATACAACGTGACGAGGAGCGCCGCCTCCTGAGGTAGGCTCAGGGCCTCATTCGAAAACTCGGTCCCTTCAGTCCCTCCCTGAGCTGTGACGGCCCTTTGACCAGTGCTTTTGCCTCAGGGATCGAATCAGCTGTTGGGTCCCTCGACAAGGACGATCCGAGTGCCAGGCCAGGGCGACACCACCAGAGCAGCGTCATCGGGGACCATCAGTCCCTTCGATGTCGCCGTGTGGTGCGCGGTCCAGGGCTGGCCCGTGCATCCTCTGGCGCCCGGCCGCAAGACGCCGGCGGCCAACTGCGCGGCCTGCCGGGAGCACACCCACCCCCCGCAGGGCTGCCCCTGCACGGCAGCGGGCAAGTGGTGCCACGGCTTCCACGCGGCCACCACCGACAGCGCCCGCCTCAGCGCCTGGTGGGGAGAGCAGGCCTCCTTCGGCGTCGGCGTCTCCTGCGGTCCCGCGGGGCTGGTGGTCCTCGACGTCGACGCGCACAGTGCCGAAGTCCCCGAACGCGACCGGCTCCTGCCCGGCATCGCCATCCACCCGGGCGTCAACCTGGACGGCCTGGCCTCCGGCTTCGACACGCTGGCCCTGCTCGCCGCCTACCGCCATCGGCCCGACCCTGTGCAGGACGAGTCGACCCTGCGGGTCAGGACCCCCTCCGGCGGCCTGCACATCTGGTACCGGGTCACCGAGCCCGGGGTGCGCTACCGCTCTTCCACGGGCTCCAGCCCCAAGGTGGCCCTCGCCTGGCAGGTCGACGTACGGGCCGTCGGCGGCTACATCGTGGCTCCCGCCACCCGCACCCCGGCCGGTACGTACGACCCCGTCGGCCCGGCCCGGCTTCCGGCCCCGCTCCCGGACTGGCTGGCCGCCGAACTGACCCGGACCGGACACCTCGTCGACGACGGCCCCGCCCGTTCCGCCGCCACCGCCACGACGGCGCCCCGCCCGGCCCCGAGGCCCGACAGCACGGGCGCCCACCGCCTCCTGGAGCCCCTGCTGGCCGAGGTCCACGGATGCGCCGCCGTCCCGCAGGGAGCGAGCTTCACCGAGAAGCTCAACCGGGCCGCCTACACCGCCGGAGGCCTCGTCGCCTCCGGCCACCTCACCGACGCAGAGGCCCGGGAGCTCTTGACCGCAGCCGCCGACGAAGCCCGCCCGCACCAGAGCCACCGCAGCCTCGCCATCATCAACTCTGCCCTGTCCGCCGGTCTCCACCGGCCGCTCCACCTCAAAGGACGCCCATGAGCAGCGCCGACGGTCCGCGTTTCGACGCCACTGCCGCCGCCCAGCAGATGCTCGACCTCGAAGGCCACCTGCCCGCCCCGAACCTGCCCGCACAGCAGGGCGCCGTGACGGTGCACGAGCAGGCCCGCCCGTCGGGGCAGTTGCCGGGTCTGCTCAGCGACCGCGGGAACGCGAAGCTGTTCGCGGTGATGTACGGGGACCAGTTCCGTCACGTCGAGGGCCTGGGCTGGTACCACTGGAACCAGTACCGCTGGAAGCGCAGCGGGGGAGAGAAGGCCGCGGTGTGGGCGGCGGGGGACATGGCGGAGCAGATGCCGGCCTCCGACCCGACCGGGCTGTACAGCGACCGCGAACTGCTCCTGCACCGGCGCCGCTCGATGTCGACCCCGGGCATCAAGGCGATGCTCACCCAGGCGAAGGCCTCGCCCGCCCTCGCCCTCGACCCCGACGTCCTGGACGGCGACCCCTACGTCCTGTGCACCCCGGCCGGCGTCGTGGACCTGCACACCGGCCGGATCCGCAAGCCCGACCCCGAACGCGACATGCACTCGCGCGCCACCAGCGTCGCCCCCGAGGCCACCGAGACCCCGCGCTGGCACCGCTTCCTGACCGACACCTTCGGCGATGACGCCAAGGGCGCGGAGACCATCCAGTTCCTCCACCTGCTGCTCGGCTACTCGGTCACCGGGGACGTCGGCGCGCAGGTCCTGCCCTTCCTCTACGGCACCGGCGCCAACGGCAAGTCCGTCCTCCTGGACGTCATGACCCAGATCCTCGGCGACTACGCGCAGGCGGCTCCGCCCGGCTTCCTGATGGAGAAGGGCAAGTTCTCCGAGCACTCCACCGAGCTGACCGAACTCCACGGCCGGCGCATCGTGGTGTGCAGCGAGCTCAAGCCCAACGACAAGTTCGACGAGTCCCGGGTCAAGCTCCTGACCGGCGGCGACCGCATCATGGCGCGCCGCATGCGGCAGGACTTCTTCTCCTTCACCCCCACGCACAAGCTGTGGCTGCTGGGCAATCACCGCCCCGAGGTGGCCTCGGGCGGGCACGCCTTCTGGCGCCGGATCCGGCTCATCCCGTTCGAACGGGTCGTGCCCGCCGCCCGCAAGATCGACAACCTCGCGAAGGAACTCGTCGACAGCGAGGGTCCCGGCATCCTGCACTGGCTCGTCGAAGGCGCCCAGCACTACCTGCGCACCCGCGACCCGCTCACGGGACCGTCCTCCGTCCGCGTGGCGACGCAGGCGTACGCGACGACGGAGGACCACATCGGCCGCTTCCTCGCCGAGTGCTGCACCACCGAGCCCGCCCGGAGCGGCGGCGACCTCAGGGTCGAACAGGGCCTGCTCTACGGCGCCTACAGCGCATGGTGCAACGCGGGCGAGGGCATCCGGCCGGCCACCGCCCGCGCTTTCGCCACCCGCGTGCGCCAGGAACTCTCCCTCGCCTCACCGGCCGACATGATGAAGTCCAGCGGCAAGAAGTACTACCCGGGACTCGCACTCCTGGCCGATGACGACCCGGAATCCTCATATGTCTAGACCACGCCGCCTACACACCAGTCGCCCATCTCTCTACGATGGACTCGGTCCCGTCCCCCGGGACCCCGCCCGCCAGACCCACCCAGGCCCGCACCCGGCCGCCGACAACGAAAAGGGGCCGCAGCCATGAGCTCGCTGCTGAACGAGAGCGACCTCCTCCACGAGAACACCGTGGTGTGGCTGGAGAACCCCGAACAACTCGACTACGTGCGCCAGGCCCTCGACAAGACCGCCCGCCGCCGCGGCAAGCCCCGCTACGCGCGCGACGGCCGCATGGTCGGCTACACCGAACTCGACGAACACGCCGAAGCCGATCCCGACAGCGGCCTCCAGCTCCGCCGCGTCTTCTTCCTCCTCCCGCACGACCGCGACGCCCAGCCCGACGGCCTCTACCAGGCGGGCGCCCCGGGCGAAGCGGTCGACCCCCGCACCATCGAACCGCGCCGGGTGGGGGAGAAGACCCCCCGCTCGCAAGGCAGCCGGGCGGGGAAGATAGCCGCCACCGGGGCCAGAACGGCGTAGCACCGGACGGGCCGCCCGCCGACGGGCGGCCCGCCGTGACCGGGYCGCCCGTGGAGTGAACGGGTGGTTTGGGTGGTCGGGGTGCGGGTCGTCAGGCGGGCTGGATGGTGATGGTGCGGAGGCGCTTGGTGGCCCGGGTGAGGGCCACGTACAAGTCCCTTTCCCCACCGGGGCGGGCCGTGATGATCTCCTCGGGGTTCATGACGACGACCCCGTCGAATTCCAGGCCGCGTGCTTCGGACGCCGGCACGATGCGTGCGTGGTGGGCGATGCCCCGGTCCGTCAGCTCGCTCACCCTGGCGTCCGCGCAGATCACTCCCAGAAGCTCGCCCGGGTGCGCGGTGCTCTGGGCGCGGAGTTCCTGAACGACGGCGGTGACCAACCCGTCCGCAGACGTGGTCACGGTGCGGGGGCTCTCACCGCTTCGCAGCGACCGTGTGGGCTTCTGGTCCGGAGCGATCCGCGTGAGCAGGTCCCGGACGCTCTCCAGAATCTCCTGCGTGGTGCGGTAGCTGACGGTCAGGTCGTGCAGTTTGAACCGCGGTCCTACGTGGGGGCTCAGTGCTTCCTTCCAGTCGCGTGCCATCGCGACCGGGCCTGCCTGGGCGAAGTCACCCACCAGCGTCATCGCCCTCGCAGGGCAGCGGCGGACGATCATCCGCCACTGCATGGCGGTCAGTTCCTGCGCCTCGTCGACGACGACGTGCCCGTACGTCCGCTCGGGGGGACCGTCGACCAGGCTCGCCGCCTCGTCCAGCAACGGCACATCGGCATCGGTCCACGGGTCGTCCGGACCGCGCAGCAGAAGGGACCGCTCCTGTTCGGTCAAGCGGGGCAGGCGCTCGGCGAGAGCGTCGGCGTCCGTCAGGAGCGCCTTCACGAGGTCACCGGGTACCAGCCGCGGCCACAACACCTCGACCGCCCGGTCGACGCCGGCGTCGTCGAGGAGATCGGCTCGGATGGCGTCCAGGTCCAGCTCGTGGACCGGACCCGGGTCGGCCGCACCTTCGGCCCGGCGCTGGGCGGTTCCTGTGAACCGGTCGAGGTTGATGCCCGTCATGCTTTCGGCATCGGCGTCGATCTGCTCCAGGAGGTCGCCCAGGTCTCGTTGCATCGCGTCGGTGACGGCGTCGACCAAGAGCTCCCTGAACACCTCGCGCGCGGGGTTGTGCCCCGGTGCGGCTGCCACGGCGGCGTCGCGTGCCGTGGCGACTTCCCCGTCGGACAGGTGAACCAGCTCCTGTCCGACCCGTACGGTGAAGTCACCGGCGGGGGCTTGGTGGACGCGCAGGAGGCCGGCCAAGGCGTCGGCGAGGTCGGAGCTGCCCTTGAGACGCGCCGTATCGAACGGGTCCACCGTGTCCACCGTGTCCACCGTGTCCGTGGACACTCCGGCCAGTTCCCGGCAGGTCGCCAGAACGACGTCGTTCTCACCGAGTGAGGGAAGGACCTGGGAGATGTAGTCGAGGAACCGGGCGTTCGGGCCCACCACCAGGACACCCTCCTCCGCTGCGCGCGGGAACGCGTACAGGACATAGGCCGCCCGGTGCAGGGCGACCACCGTCTTGCCTGTACCGGGCCCGCCCTGCACCACGGTCACCCCGCGGTGGGCGGAGCGGACGACCTCGTCCTGCTCGGCCTGCAGCGTCGCGACGGCCGCGTGCATCCTGCCCGTACGCCGTGCCGACAGGGCCTCGGTCAACKGGCCGTCCCCCACGACGTCCTCGTCCGTCGGGGCGCTCCCGTCCAGCAGTTCGTCGCTCACCGAGATGACCGTGCGCTCCTTGAGGCGCAGGTGCCGACGCCGCCGCAGGCCCATCGGGTGCACCGGTGTCGCCTCGTAGAAGGGCCGCGCCGCGTTCGCGCGCCAGTCCACGAGCAGAGGCAGGTCATCCTCCTCCGTGTGCAGTCCGATCCGTCCGATGCGCAGGGCCGTGCCATCCGTCCAGTCGATGCGGCCGAAGACCAGTCCCTTTTCGGCGCCCTCCAGCCGGCCGATTTCCTTGGCCAGACGCTCGGCGGCGATTTCTCTCTCGTGTGCCTCACCGGCGCTTTCCGCCGGAGCCTTCAGTACACTCGCTCGGTGTGCTCGCGCCTCGGAAATCCGCTCGGTGAGCAACTCATATAAGGAGGACACATAATCCCGCTCCGATTCAACCGCACGCACAGCAGGATCATTTACTGTCGACAACAGGGGCCCCTTCCATTCGAGCCACACCCTACGGTCAAAGTTCTCCAAAGGTAAGTCTTGACTTACTTGTTGAAGTTATGCCCCTACAGCTGAATCCGTGACGGCTGACCGTATTGCGTATCGCGTATTCCTCCCTTCCGTATATCGCCAATTGCGCTTCCGATGCCGGCCTGCCTAGTAATGGGCTAGCCCGCCGGGGAGGCCGGCGATGTTTCGCCGCGCTCGGGAAAAGGGGGAGGTCCTGTGGTCGGCGGCCACCGTCTGCTCCCGCCAAGGGGACGACGAGGCGGTCCACGCGTACCTGGCGCAGACCGAGGTGGCGCTCTCGATCATCGGCATGCCCGTCCGGCACCAGGAACCGCTGGTGCTCCGGGCGCACCTCGCGTTCGAGGAGGGCCGCATGCGACGCCCGCGCCGCCCACGACCGGCTCGACTTCGACAGCCTGCTCCTGATGGAGAACGCCGAGCGGACGGCCCCCGCCCAGCGCTGACCGGCCGCGTGCGTGCCGTGGGAGACCAGCCTCTCGAAGCACCCGGCACGGGGAACGTCACGTGGACCCCGGACGCCGTCGGCGGGGACGTCGCCGCTGTACCGCCGCGGTGACCGGCGCACGTCCGCCGTCATCCCCGGGGCGGGAGCGCCGCGCGCAGTCGCTCTCTGAACGGGATGCGGCCCGAACCGGCCCCCGACCGGGCAGCGGTTGTACGGGTACGGGTACGTACCCGTACCCTAAAGGGATGGGAAGGAGCACCACGATGTCCGATGCCAACGTGAGAATCCCCGAGGAAGCCAAGGACAGGCTGGCCGCGATCGCCGCCGCCGAGGGACTGTCCCTGCGCGCCTATCTGGCCCGGCTGGCCGAGACGATGCTGACGCCGGCCGAGCGCGCCGAGCGTGCGGAGAAGGCGCAGGCCGCGTTGCGGGCCTGGAACGGGTACGCGCCGACCCCGGCCGAGCAGGACGAGCTGGATGACGAACTCGACCGGCGTCTTGCGCGGGTGCAGCGCCCGTGAGCGAAGCGATGCACATCGTGCTGGACGAGACGGCGATGGCGGCGGCCGGGCAGGGCAACGTGCTGGCCTCCCGCCTGATCCACCGCGCCCACGCCGAGACCGGGTGGTTCCTCTACGCCCCCTCCTGCGCACTCGTCGAAGCCGACCGCGCCCGCCCCGGCACCGCGGAGCACCTGGCCGCCCTGCCCGGCATCACGGTCCTGGACCTGGACCTGCCCGCCGCCCTCGCCTTGGCGCAGCAGGAGACGTGGGCGGCCGCCCACAGCCAGCACGCCGCCCAGCCCACCGCGGACCGGCCCGACGGCGCGATCGTGGCCACCACTGCGCCGAAACGCTGGGAGGGCCAGCCCGTCCGGATCTTGGACCTCACCCCGTGAGCCGGCGGGTGCGTCCTCGCTGATCGTGGTGCTGAACCGCCTGCCGTGAGAAGGCCCGCGCCACCCAGCCCTCTGGCGCTCCCACCTGGCCCAACGTGGCACGGGAACGCCCTACCCGGTAGGCCGCGTCCGGTTCGGCGCAGTGGCGGAACCAGTGCGACACGTTTCATCCGCAGCAGCTGGTCGTGCCAGAGGGCGCGAGGATGCGCGGTACGGGCGTCGATCGGCGATGCGTAGGCGCACCCGTTCTGCCACGCGCGACGTCGGCTGCTGCCCGCCTCTCCAGTCCTCATGCCGGGCGGTCATCCCGCTCTCTCAGAGCCGTCCGCAGCCGGGTGATGTCCTCGGCGTCCTTCCTGCGGCGCGGTCGGCCCGGAACCCAGACCGGCGTCATCCGCTTGATCTCGATCTGGGCGTGGGGACTGATGATTCTGCACTCCAGCGCCCCGATACGGCCTGGAGGAGTGTTGAGCATGCCGTCCGGCCACACCTCTCCGGCCCAGGGGCCGCCGACGACCACAACGCGCCCGGACCTGTCCCTGCCCAGGAGGGCGAAGCTGCTCTCCACCCCCTCCTTGCAGAAATCGAGCTGCTGCCCGGCAGGTGGCCCGGGCAGCGGGTCATGGCCGGAACCAAGCAGGCCCTCGGTCAGAGTGGAGGCGTCATCTGCCCAGGCGAACCAGTCGATGTCCACATGGTCACGCGTGACCCCGCCGATGAAGAAGTCCATGGCCCAACCCCCGCGGAGCCACACCTCCACACCGAGAGCCTTCGCGATTTCTACCGTCTCGCCGATCAGCCGAAGCTGCCGAGCACTGTGATCCCTGTCCACAGCCGTGCAGGTTACGCGGCAACCCCGGCCACGGCAGCTCGATTTGCCAGCTCCGCGAAAGGGGCGAACGTTGCGTGACGAGGCAGTAGGGGGAGCATGCCCCTCTGCCAGCGCACCCTCCGCAGTGCAGACGTCGGTGGTCTGCGAAGCTGCCGGGTCCGTACTGCTCGGCAAGTTGCTTGTCGAGGCAGTGCTCGCTCAGAGCCCGGTGGCCAGCCAGACGGTCACGGCCGCCGTGGCGATGAGCCCGACGTTGAGTGTGATCGAGCGGTCTTCGCCGGTCAGGTGGACGGCGACCGCGCCCGTCTGCAGGAGGACGAACCCGATGGCCGCGGCCGACGCCGACCAGGGAGCGATACCGGTCAACGGCGGCAGGACCAGCCCGAAGGCACCGAGTATTTCGACCGTCCCCAGCGCTCTGACGGCGGCCAGGGGCACGCGGTCGACCCAGGCCATCATCGGTCGGAGTCGGTCACGGCTGCGGATCACCTTCATCGCGCCCGCGTAGAGGTAGAAGAGGGCGAGCAGTCCCGCGACGATCCAATAGGCGGTGTTCATGATTCCCGTTCCCGGGCCACCGGATTCTCGGGAGCCCGTCGATCGCGTTGAATGCCGGAAAGGTTCCGGGCAAGCCTCGGGCGAAGGCCCGGCTCATGACCGGAGGGGCCCTGCCGCCGAGAGACGGAGGAGCGCCCCGGCTTGGCGCTGGGGGAGCGCCGCCGGGCCTTCCCGTCGGCTTCAGGGGGAGCCGGTGGCGGGCTCGGTCGCGTAGCGGCTCATCGCGTCGATGCCGGCCTGTGGCGTCATCGGCCGGCCGGTGGCAAGCACGTCCTGAAGGTCTCGGAAGTACTGCACGTACAGATCGGGGGTGAACGTGCTGAGCATGACGGCGGGGCGGTCGGTCGGGTTGGCGAAGGTGTGCGGGGTGCCGGGCGGAACGATCACGAGCGTGCCCGCGGAAGCGTCGTGGTCCTCGTCCCCGACGGTGAACCGCACGGTGCCGGAGAGGATGTAGAAGCCCTCGTCGTGTCCGGCATGACGGTGCTGCGGCGGTCCCTGGGTGTGCGGGGCGAGGACGGACTCGGCGATCGCGAGGCGGTGCCCGGTACGGCTGCCGTCCTCAAGGATGCGCATGCGCGTGGGGCCCAGGAGGATGGTCTCGCCGTCGCCGGGACCGACCACCGATACGGCGGGGCCGGCCTGTGGCTCGCTGGTCTTGGTTTCTTCGGTCATGCCCACCAGTGCACGGCCAAGGCCCCACGGCTGTCCAAGACCCATTCCGCAACGCCGATATCCCGTGGGTATCGTTGCAGCGTGGAGCTACGGACCTTGCGCTACTTCGTGGCCGTCGCCGAGGAACTCCACTTCGGCCGGGCCGCCACCCGACTGCACATGAGCCAGCCGCCGTTGAGCCGGGCGATCAAGCAGTTGGAGGCCGACGTCGGGGCCCTGTTGTTCGCGCGATCGGCCGCCGGCGTCAGGCTCACCCCGGTCGGTACGGTGCTGCTCGACGAGGCGCGGGCACTGCTCGACCATGCCGACCGCGTCCGCCTGCGCGTGAGTGCGGCGGCCGGCGTCGCGTCCATCGCGGTCGGCATCCTGGGTGACGGCACCGACCCGGCGGCCCTCAGGCTGGCGGCCGCGTACCGCCGACGCCACCCCGGCATCGACATCCTCATCCGGGACACCGACCTGACCGACCCGACCTGCGGGCTGCGCACCGGGCTGGTCGATGTCGCCCTGACCCGGGCGCCGTTCGACGAGACTGCCCTGACGGTGCGTGAGCTGCGGGCGGATCCGGTCGGTGTGGTCCTGCGCGCCGACGATCCGCTGGCCCGGCACGACCGACTACGGCTGGCCGACCTGAACGACCGCCGCTGGTTCCAGTTCCCGCAGGGGACCGACCCCCTCTGGCAGTCGTACTGGAACGGCGGCATGTCGCGCGAGGGCCCGGTGGTGCGCACCGTCCAGGAATGCCTGCAGGCCGTGCTGTGGAACGGCACGGTCGGCCTGGCTCCGCTCGGAGACGACCTGCACGCGGAGCTGGCCGTGGTGCCGCTGATCGACATGGCGCCGAGCCGAGCGGTGGCGGTGTGGAACAAGGGTGACGTCAACCCGTTGATCCGGTCCTTCATCGAGACCGCGACAGTCGCGTACCGCCACTGAGTTCCCGTCGATCGGGGACGTCGTAGTGCCGGCAGTACTGCTTCTACGGGTCCGCCGTACGCCGTCGCCTGCGCGGGAAGCCGGCTTTGCGACCCCGGGCAGGCTCTGGGGTCTGGCCATCGGCCAGGGCGGTCAGCGCTGCTGTCGTTTCGGTGCCTGGGGGGAGAGAAGCGGCGCTCGACGTGCCGCTGGGGAGCGGGTCCGGATCGGATCAGGCGGATGTGGGGCGGGCGCCGCTGCGGATGCCCACCCCCACACGTCAGCCGGCCGGGGTCAGAGCTCCCACTCGACTCGTTCCACCGTGTCGTTGTGCTCCTTCGGCTCTTCGAGCTTGTCGCCGGCCCTCAGGATGCGCGTGAGCGTGCCGTTCTTGCTGATCAGCTTCGCGTTGCTGTCCGTGTTGTTGACCCACGACGAGACGTTCTTGTACATGCTGGCGCCGTTGGGAAGGGGCAGGAGCTTGAGGTCCACCGGGTGGCCGGCCCCGATTCCGTATGCCTCGCCCCCGCAGTTGTAGTGCCGCCACAGGCCCAGGGTCTTCGGCGGACAGGGTGAACCCTCAGGGGGACTGACCACTACGACACCGCTGGGCAGCCCCTTGGTCGCACTCATGGATCGCTCCGCTCTCTCGTCCCGCCGGCCTTTCCGGCGGGTGCGGGATCAACGTTCCACGGGAAGCCCTTGGCGTATGCCCATGGCATAGCTTGATCGTTTCTGCTGTGTACATGACCACCCGTCTGGCCGAGCGCCAGGCCTGGCGCAGCCGGCTCCTGGTGATGGACGTTCGTGAGGTCATTGCGTGCGGGGGTCCACGCCGGGTTCCGTGTACGAAACCAGCTGGTTCGAAGAGGTTCCAGGGCGGGAGAAGGTCCGCTTCTGATGGCCGCCGCGGGTCGGGGATGAGCCGGCCCGCCTCTGTGCGTCGCCGTTCAGGATGAAGCGCAGCACGGGCAGTAGGCTCACGGGCTGTGAGCCAACTGGGTGAGGTCGGGAAGACGCGCCATCTGGTCCTTCATGACTATGGCATGGGAGGTCTGTGGTGGTGGGTGTGGGCGGGCTCTGCCGAGGAGATCGTCAGTGCATGCGCCGAAGTCGAGGTGATCACGAACCCGGACTCCGTCAGAGGCGCCGAGACGTGGGACCTGCAGGAGGTCCACCTTGACGCTCCGGATCCGAATCCGCTGTCCGGCTTCCGCGCGCAGAGGGATGCCCAACGCGGTCAGCCCGGGTTCGCCGTCCTGGCGGGACGAGACCGTGTCTACTTGCGCTGGCCGCAGTTCGAGGACGGAGAGGTCTTCTTGATGGAGCTCGGGCCGGACGGACGGCGGTTGCGGCAGGTTGAGACCGGTCCCGACGGTGGCGCGGTCAAGACGAGCGCCGAGGACTGGCCGTTCAACTCACCGTTCGATCTTCATGATCCGCAGTATGCGGCCATGGAGATCGGACGTGATGACTTCGAGGCGGCATGGCAGCGAGCCCGTCGGGATCCCGAAGGCTGATCATTCGGGCGCCCCGGCTGCGCGAGGTCGGCGGAATCGTTGCCGGCGGGGGTCCTGGGCTCCGAGGGCGGTGTGCCGCAGCGGGCTGGTCAGGGCCCCGGGTCGGGGAATTCGTCGAAGCCCGTACGGGCGGTCGGCCCCCGCGCGGAAGTGGTCAGGTGTAGCGGCAGACGGTCACGCCGGCTGCGGCACCGCATCCCATCTTCGTGTAGTTCTTCTGGACCATGTTCCAGTAGTGGCCCCAGTTCCTGTAGCTGGGGTCGTTGGTGTCCCAGTTCGGGCCGGCCGCGTCGTAGGCGGCCTTCTCCCCGGCCCACTGGGACACGGCCTGGGACGGTCCGGCGCCCGACATGTTCTCGGCTCCGTTGTTGAAGCTCGTGTCGTGCGCGAGCCCACTGGCGTGGGAAGCGGGGTTGTCGGCCCATGCCTGCGCACCTGAGGCGAGAGCCGCGTCCCAGGCGATGGGCGGGGCGCCTTCCGTCTGGCGTATCGCATTGGTGTCGTTCAGGAGGGCCGCCTGGTCGGCGGGGCTGACCTCGGAGGGAAGGCCGGCCGGGACGGCGGCGGAGGCCGTTGCGCCCGCCCCCAACATCATTCCTCCGGCCATCAGCGTTGCCGCAAGGGCGATGGCGCGCCGGCGTGTACGAGAAAGTCTTGTCATGGCGACTCCCTGGTCGCACGGAAACAGCGGAGAGTGCCGGCGCGGTTCACGACCGTCGACCGTCGTGGGAGGGGGCGAAACGGCCGGCAGGCGCGATGGCGACTGAGCCATCGGCGACACGGTGTTTTCGAAAGGGCGGCCCATGGCCGCCTCCCCTATGGCCAGCGTATGTCCAGGTGACGGGGGTGGCGACCGGGGCTGCGGGACGGGCACCGGCGCGACTGCTCCGGCGTTGGCGGGCGGGTGGCCATGCAGGCGAGTTCCGAGAGCGTGGTCCGCGGATCCCGGCACCGTGGCTGCTGCGGACCGGCGAGGTTCGCCCGGACCCGGGACGGTTCGGCAAGGTCCTGTTGAAGGGCGGGGAGGCCAGGGCCGCGCCGATGAAGTGGACTTGCGGATGGTCGCCGCACAGCGGCGCGAGATCCGGAAGGACGCCGGGCTCCAACGGATGCCGGCTCATGCCGGGTTGGCGATCGCGGCCGGTAAGACGCCCCGGCTGTGCTCCGGGCGCCCGATGGCCGTCCGCCTGGCCGACCTCGACATCATCCGCGAGGTGCCGGACCGCACGACAGCCGGCCTCCTCGTCCCGGAGAGGGGAAGCGTCCGGCCGGAGACCGCGACACGCGCCGGGCGAGGCGTCGCCCTTGTTCTTGAATGGTCACTCATGTATTTTTGTCTCATGCCCCGACCCCGCGAGTTCGAGCTCGACGCCGTGCTGGACCAGGCCATGCTGCGCTTCTGGTGGCAGGGCTACCGGGCCACCTCGATCGAGGACCTCGTGAAGGCGACCGGGGTGAAGCCCGGCAGTCTCTACAGCGCGTTCCCCGGCGGCAAGCGCACGCTGTTCCTGAAGTCGCTGGAGCGCTACTCCGCGTTGGTCGTTCCTCAGAAGCTCGGCGAGCTGGCGGCGCCCGGCGCCTCGCTGGCCGAGCTGCGCGGCTATTTCGACGGATTGGTGAGCGACCTGCTCAGTCCGGAGGGCCGGCAGGGATGCCTGCTGGTGAACACCGCGATCGAGAACGCGGCCGAGGACGACGAGGCCGCCGCCGTCGTGCGCGGCCATCTGGCCCGCCTGGAGCAGTGCATGGCCACGGCCCTCCGCAACGCTCGTGACACCGGCGAGGTGCGCGCCTCGGTGGACCCGGGCGGCAGCGCCAGGCTGCTGGTCGCGACGTGCCAGGGGCTCATGGTCGTGGGGAAGGCGAACCCCGACGGGGTGGTACTGCGCGCCATCGTCGACAACGCCTTCGCCGTCCTCGTCTGACAGCTCCACCCGGGGCCACCGCATGCGGTGGCTCTTTTTCGGCCCCAATAGATGAATGACTATTCAAGAACGGAGCCCGCTCAATGAAGGCCATCGTCATATCCACCTACGGCGCCCCCGAGGTGCTGCACATCACCGACCTGCCCGACCCCGTGCCCGCACAGGGAGAGGTGCTGATCCGGGTCAAGGCGTTCGGCATCAACCACGCCGAGGCATACATGCGCGCGGGTACCTGGGGCGATGTCGCGGCCGTCCCGGGGATCGAGTGCGCGGGATCGGTCGAGGCCGACCCCTCGGGCCGCCTCGCCCCCGGAACCCGAGTCGTGGCCCTCCTCGGCGGCATGGGCCGCACCCGGAACGGCAGCTACGCCGAGCTGGTCACGGTACCGGCCACCAACGTGGCAGTGGTGAACTCGTCACTGGGATGGGCCGAGCTGGCGGCGGTTCCCGAGGTCTACGCGACAGCGTGGAACGGGCTGTTCGGCAACCTCGACCTGCGCCCGGGCGAGCGGGTCCTGGTGCGCGGAGCGACGTCCTCCCTCGGCCAGGCCGCCGTCAACCTCGCCGTCGTCCACGGCGCGAGGGTACTCGCGACCACCCGCAACCCCGCGCACGCGCCGCTGCTGAAGGAACTCGGCGCCGAGGAGGTCCTCATCGACGACGGCCACCTGGCCGCCCAGGTCAACAGAGGCAGCCACGACGCCGTTGACGCGGTGTTCGATCTCGTCGGCAACAACGTCCTGCGCGACTCCCTGGCCGTCGTCCGCCCCCGCGGCCGGGTCTGCCAACTCGGCTTCCTCGGCGGCTTCGAGCCGGTACGCGACTTCAACCCGATCACCGATCTCCCCACCGGCGTCCAGCTCAGCTTCTTCGGCAGCGCCTTCGTCCTGGGAAGCCCCGAATTTCCGCTCGCCGACGTTCCGTTCGACGAGATCTACGCCAAGGTCGAGTCGGGGGTGCTGTCGGCGGGGCCGGCCCGGACCTTCCGTTTCGACGAGATCGTCGAAGCCCACCGGATCATGGAGGCGGGGGAGGCGCTGGGCAAGATGACCGTCACCGTCGACTGAGACACTGTCCGCCTTCGCCGGAGCCGGGGGCCGGAAACGCCGCGCCTGATGCCCTACAGCCCTACAGCGCCCTACAGCGTTTCCGGCTGCCCGGTTGTCTCCGCAGCCTTCCGGCTCCCGGCCCTGCCGACCGGCGACCGGCGACCGGTGACCGGCGACCACCGGACGCCGGACGCTCAGACCGAAGTGAGGTCCTGGACCAGTCGCGTCATGAGCGGGGACGGATCCACCTCCAGCTCACGGCGCAGCAGCCGCTGGTACTCCTTGTAGCGCTTCACCGCGCAGGCCGTGTTGCCCTCCGCGATGTGGATCTCGATGAGGATGCGGTGCGCGGTCTCCCGGATCGGGTCGATCTCGGTGGCCGTCAGCGCCGTCTGCAGCGCCGCCAGGTACTCCCCGTCCCGCCGCAGCCTCTGCGCCAGGCTCTCCAGGGCGTGCAGCCGCACCTGGTCCCAGCGCTCCCGCTCCAGGACGAGCCACTCGTCCGGCCAGCGCGGCAGCAGCTCCTTCCCGAGCATGGCCGAAAGCGCCTCGGCGTCGGCGGGAGGCAGGCCGTCGCCCGTCGCGTCCTGGGCTGCCCGCCAGCGCGCGCTGTGCAGGTCCACGTTCACCACGGGCGCGAGCAGCAGCCGGTGGTCCACGCACTCCACCATGGGCAGGGGAGCCGTGCGCCGCGCGTGGCACAGGGCGGTCCTGAGGTTCGCTGACGCCCTGCTCGGGCTGCAGTCGGGCCACAGTCGCTCGGCTGCCGCACCCCGGTACACACCGGCCGTGTGCAGGGCGAGCAGCGCCAACAGGCGCTGTGTCCCGGAAGGGAGGGGGATGCGGCATCCGGCGTACGAGAGCTCGAACGCTCCGAGCAGTTCAAGGTCTACGCCGTTCGAAGACACATCCCTCACTGTGCAACCGGCCGGTGGACCACGCATCCGCACCCACCCCTTCATCTGCCCCCACAACCGCCCCGATGCCCCGGTCCCGCGCCGCCTGCCCGATTTCCGCGGCGCTCCGGGCACCCCGCCGTCACGGGTCTGACCGGCGTACAGACGTTCCCGCAATGGTCCGGAAACGCTCCGAAGACGCCGTGACGACGACGTTTGGACATTACGGGTGACGGACCGGGGACGAGGACCTCCGACGCTCGTACTCGGCATGACTTTCGGTACGCGGTGCCCACGGGCACGGAAAGCAGGTCCGAGATGAGGCCTCGGGATGTCCTGGGGGACCTCGGCGCACGGCCGGACGCACCGTTCGGCGACCCGCGCGTCTGCGTGGCCCTGCTCGACGGCCCGGTCGACCTGTCCCACCCCTGTTTCGCGGGCGCGGACCTCACGCGTCTGGACACCCTGGTCCAGGAGCCCGCCGGGCACGGGCCGATGTCCCGGCACGGTACGCACGTCGCCAGCCTGATCTTCGGCGGCCCCGGCACATCTGTCGCCGGACTCGCCCCGCGCTGCCGCGGCCTGCTCCTGCCGGTCTTCCGGGACGACGGGAACGGCCGGGTGCCGCAGCTCGACCTGGCCCGCGCCATCGAACGGGCCGTCGAGGAGGGTGCCCACGTCATCAACATCAGCGGCGGCGAACGCGCCCCCGACGGACAGGCCGACTCCCTCCTCGACCGGGCCCTGCGGCTCTGCGAGGACCGCGGCGTCCTGGTCGTGTCCGCCGCCGGGAACGACGGGGCCGACACCGTCCAGGTACCGGCCGCCGTCCCCTCCGTCCTGGCCGTCGGCGCCGCCGCCGCCGACGGCCGGCCGCTCGACATCAGCAACTGGGGTGCCGCCTACCGCACCCACGGAATCCTCGCCCCCGGGCAGGACATCGAGGGCGCCGCACCCGGCGGCGGCCTCGCCTCCCTGACGGGAAGCAGCTTCGCCACCCCCCTCGTGACCGGCACCGCGGCGCTGCTCGTCGCGGCCCAGCTGGCCGGCGGCGGGGCGGCGGACCCGAAGGCCGCCGGGCAGGCGCTGACCGCGACGGCGACCGCCCCCGGCGACTGCGCCGACCCCGAGGCCCCGGCCTGCAGGCGCGGGCTCGGCGGCAGTCTCGACACCCCCCGGGCGTACGCCCTCGTCACCACCAGGAAAGAGGAGACACCCGTGACCACCCCCGCTTCCGCTCCTGCTCCCGCTCCTGCTCCCGCTTCTACTCCGGCTCCGGCTCCGGCTCCGCAGGAGGTCCCCGCGCCACCGGCCGTCGCCCCCGCGTCGTACGAGGCCCCGGCCGCCGCGCCCACGCCCCCCGCCGCCGCGCCGGTCGCCGCCGGTGTCACCGCCGGCGGCGCACTTCCCCCGCCGCCGGCCGCACCGCCCCGGCCGGCCGCACCACCCCCGCCGGCCGCACTGCCCCCGGTCCAGGCCGCCCAGGCTCCGGCCCCTGCCGCCCCGGCCCCGGCGCCCGTCGCGGTCCAGGCC